>WAKU01000115.1 GCA_015523195.1 Thermococcus sp. | reverse complement strand
GAGTTCTATCCTCTCGCCGTCGAGCACTATGGCGACGCTCTTCTCGACCAGCTCCTTAAAGCTTCCAACGACGTATATCTCGCCGTCCTCGGCCTGCCATATCGGGAGCGGGATTCCCCAGTAGCGCTGCCTGCTTATGACCCAGTCGCTGCTGTTTATAACGCCGTTGTCATATCTAACCTTAACCCAGTCTGGATACCATGTGACCTTCTCGTCGTTCTCCTTTATGATGTCCTCCTTGACCTTGCTGACCTTGAGGAACCACTGGTCTGTGGCGCGGAATATGAGCGGGGTCTTGCAGCGCCAGCAGTGGGGGTATTTGTGCTCTATCGTTCCAGCTTTCACGAGGTAGCCCTTCTCACGAAGGTGCTCGATTATCTCTCTGTCGGCGTCCCTGACGTAGATACCCTTCCAGAAGCCCTCGGTGTAGCGTCCCTCGTCGTCAACAGGGCTGTAGATTGGTAAACCGTAGCGCTTTCCGACATCAAAGTCCTCCTCGCCGTGGCCGGGAGCTGTGTGAACTAAACCGGTACCGTCCTCAAGCGTCACGTGCTCGCCGAGGATTACGCGGTGCGCCCACTCGTACTTCTCGCGGAACTTTCTCTGAGCTGGATACTCGTCCATGAGGACGTGGAGGTATCTAATCCCTTCAAGCTCCTCGCCCTTGAAGGTCTCAACGATTTCACCCTTGACGCCGACCTCGTTGAGAACCCTCTCGACGAGGGCCTTCGCTATTATCCAGTACTCCTCTCCGTTCTCGGTTTCGATCCTGACTTTAGCGTAGTCGTATTCTGGGTGGACTGTGACAGCTAAGTTGGCCGGCAGAGTCCAGGGCGTTGTAGTCCAGATGAGGAGGTACTCGTTGGTTTTTCCTTCCACAGGGAACTTCACGTAGATGCTCGGGTCCTTTCTGAGCTTGTACTCGCCGCGAACCTCGTGCTCAGCCAAAGCCGTCTCACAGCGCGGGCACCAGTGGAGGACGCGCTTGTCCTTCTCCAAAAGCCCCTTCTCCCAGGCCCGCTTTAGGGTAAACCAGCCGGATTCGATGTACTCGTTCTTTATCGTCATGTACGGGTTGTCCCAATCCATCCAGACACCGAGTCCCTTGAACTGCTCGGTCATGATCTTGAGGTTGTTTAGCGCGAACTCCTTGCACTTCCTTATGAAGTTGTCAACGCCTATTTCGGTCTCTATGTCCTTCTTGACTTTGAGACCAAGGGCCTGCTCGACTTTGACCTCTATCGGGAGGCCGTGCATGTCGAAGCCTGGCTGCCTGCGCACGTTGTATCCCTGCATCGTTCTGAAGCGGATTATCATGTCCTTGATTATTTTGTTCCAGGCAGTTCCAAGGTGTATGGCACCGCTGACGTAGGGTGGCCCGTCGAGGAAGTAGTATTTGGGCCCGCTGGCCCTGCTGGCCTTGACCTTCTCGTAGGTGTCGTTCTCCTTCCAAAACCGCTCTACCTTTTCCTCAAGCTTCCCTGGGTTGTACTCCCTAAGCTCCGGCTCCTTAATCATGGCAGAACCCTCCAGAAATGATAGTTAAGGCTAACCCAGAAAGGGGATTTAAGCCTCGAAACGGGCGAAGCGGAGGATAAAACACTCCCCCCTCATGGGTATCGGGGGGAATTGGGAGGGGACCTTATAAGGTTTTTGCCGTGAGAGATCACCGATTCCTCCTCAAGAGGAATGCTGTTACAAGGAGCAGTCCTCCAAGCACGTACGTTCCCATAGGTATAGGGGCACTTGAAAAGCTGGCGTTCGTGGGAATGGTTCTAACCACTATCGGACCATCCGAAGCCCAACCCGAAGAACCTATGATCAGGGTCTCTTTACAGGTGCCTCCAGAGCATTCAAGTTCCCTATCCACACCCTGCCTGCTCGGGTCATACGTTATATCATATAGAGTGTTATCAATGGTTAGAGTCACGTGAAACGGCTGGTCGGCGGGAATTATTTTGTCATAGTATACTTCATTGGTGTTCTTATTGTAAACCTTCAGCTCGACGGCGTTGTAGTCCCTGGCAGCAACGACGTTAGCACCTAACAAAATTAGCACACTGCTCAAAACAAATAGGTACACAACGGCCGTTTTCATTCTTAATCCCCTCCGGAGTACTAAGTCAGATTGTTGCATAAAACTTATAAAGCTGTTGGTTATATGGTAAAACCAAGTTGATACTTTGTTCTCGAATTTCTAATTTGAGAACGATATCTGTTTCAAATTATGCCCCCATTTATTGAGAGTAAGGTTTATAGTTGATAAAAGTGTACACACTTAGTGGGGGTGCAGGGTATGAGGACCTGGAAAAAAGCGGCAACTCTGTTACTCCTCTCACTCCTGTTACTCCTCCTCGGTGCCAGGGCAGTTAATGCAGAAGAGTACAACGCGGTCAAAGTCGTTATTAAAGATGCCAACACGGGCAACGTATGCTACAGCCATGTGTTCCCAAATGGTCAGGATTTCAGTTTCTCAACATCGTGTCACACCTCTGACGGATGGGATTATACGATAGACGTCAGCTATTCTGCATCCACTAAAAAATATACCGTGCATGCACATGGCACAAATGGTGAGAGTATTTCAGAGATTGATGAAACCATTGGTACATTGGGGTTTAGTGATGGGCATATTTCAATTGAATCCCAGCAGATTCACTACAATTTTAAGAAGACCTCGGCCCCAATACCCCCAGTCACGTACCTGCTGCTGATTATAGTGGTGGTCCTCTGGGAGGTAAGAAAGGGGGTACGCTGAAGAAGGCATCTCAAAATTCAATGCATGAAAAGAGGGTACCCTATGGGTTCAAGATACGTTAAGAGATTTTTCCTGCTCATGCTGGGCACAGGCACCATTTTCTACATTGTGCATCCCCTTGGGAACTACTTAGTGAAACCCGTGGCGGAGGTCTCAGTTGTCATCCTGTCCCATTTTTACCGAATTAGACTCTATGGAGGTTCAATAATCGGTGACGGGGTAATCATAAACATAGTCCCCCTGTGTACCCCAGTGATAGAGTGGAGCCTCATCGGAGCCTACATAACGCTCACTTGGAGGGGATGGAAGGATATCATCCTCCTTTCCCTGGCCCTACCCTATTTGATCCTCTTTGATAGCCTCAGAATTGCATTAATGTTCGTCCTGATCAAATACGGCTATTCCTGGACAGTTTATCATGATCTGAACTCGTACGTAACTTTTCTTTTAGCCATTATCCTGATGCTCTTTATCAGGGAAAGGTTCAACGGCGAGAGTCATTAGAGAATAAAGAGGTTTCAATCGCCTTCCGCGCGCTCCTCCTCTGGCTCTCCTCTTCTCCTGCTCTCGTTCTTTATGACCTGCCTCACGTAGTCGATGAACTTCCTGACCTCCTCGAGATCCTCCTCCGGGATGTCGGCTATCTTCCTGTTCTTGGTCTTGTAGGTGAGCAGCTTGAGCAGCGCGAGCCTTCCGAGGGCGGTCTTGGTGCTTATTTCGCCATCCTTCCAGTCCCTCCAGATGGCGTTGGCTATTCCATAGAACTCGGGTATGCTGTCAAGTCCAGGATCACCGACGTCGAGAACCTCCTTCCCAAGGTACTTGTAGCGCTTCTCCTTCTCCTCCCTCGTGAACTCCTTCGTTTTCTCCTTTATGTACGCCTGAACCATGGTCATCACCATTTGCTATATAAGCGGGGTGCTTAATAACCTTTTATCCCAGCGTTGGCATTAATTCCCCTCAAGGAGGGATTTTAGGAGAAGTTTTGAAAGCCTGTTGTCAGCCCTTTGAAGGGCCCCCCTGATCTCATCCCCGCTCACGAACTCCCTGGACGCGTAGATGTAGAGTGCGTACGCTGTCAGCTTCGGGTTCCCCTCCCCGAGGACTTCAAACGCCCTTGAGACTACAGGGTCATCAAGCAGTCTTCCGGCCAGGGCCCGCACCCTATTTAGGTCGTTGTTCTCTACGGCATCTCTTAGAGGGGCGTAGAACTCCCTGACGAGAGCCCTCGCGAGAACGTGCCTGTTCTCAACCGGCTCGCTCTCCTCCCTCTGGAAGAAGTAGTAGGCCAAGAAGATGGCTATCGCGACGGCCAGGATAACGTAAACGGTCATAGCCGAACTTGACAGAGAGAAAACGGAAGGGTAGCGGGCCCTCATTAAGTAGAGGATCGCCAAGCCCCCAATGACCCACGCAAGTCCGCCGGCGAGGTAGAGCCAGAGCGAGCCCGGGGCGGGCTTTGGGACCGGCTTTTCAGGGGTCTCCTTCAGGTTCGAGTACTCTATTATCTCAGCGAGGGCTTCGAGCCTCTTTATGCGCTTTTCAATTTCCTCCACAACCTCTCCCCTCATTCGACCTCACCGAGGGCCAAGCGCAGTACGCCCTCCGAAACGAGCTCAAGGATTTTTTCGCCCTTATCCGCCGACGCTCGGCTTGGGTCGTCGTTAACTCCATCCGGAAACAGCTCCCTCCCTATGTCCTTCCTGATCGTTCTGAAGCGTCTCCTGATTTTCCTGCCCCTCGCGTTCTCCATCCTGACCAGATCCCCCCTCACCGCCAGCATCACGGAGGTCTCGTCCTCGCCAGCGTGACCCTGGCTCGAACAGACGGAGAGTATCTCATCCCGGAAGTCGATCCACCAGCTGACCATAACAATCTCGACGTCGGGGTAGAGCTCGACCACGTCCTCGGCGGCCTCGGTGAGGGGATAAACGTTCCCGCCGTGGCCGTTCAGGATTATTATCCTCTCAAAGCCCTCCGCCGCTATCTCGGCCAGCACGTCGCCGACGTACATCCTGAGGGACTCGGGCCGGACGTTTATCGTTCCGGGGTAGACGTTAAGGGTGAAGGTGTGGCCGTACCATATTGGGGGCAGAAGGAGGACTTCCCTGCCCTTCAGCTTGGCCTTCTCCTCGACCCTCCTCGCTATCTCCAGGGGAGCAAAGGTGTCCGTGCCGAGTGGGAGATGCCTTCCGTGGGCCTCCACGCTTCCAACGGGAAGGATGACTGCCTCCACGTCACCCTTGATTCTATCAAACTCGGGCCAAGTCAGCTCCTCGATGCGCATGGGCTTCACCGCTTTGGATTAATCTCAACCCCTCATAGTCTTTTCGCCAGCGGCAAGCCTGTAAAACGGAACCGCCCCGAAGATCGCGTAAACGTACTGCGTAAGCAGCTTGAAAACAAACGCTATTGTAGCCCCCGCCGGAACGTCCCCTATGGCGAGGGTTATGCCGAGCTCGTTGCCCCCTATACCCCCAGGGGTACCAACCGCGCTCCCTATGACCGTTGAATAAGTGATCGCCAAGAGCGTCTTCGGGTATTCAACGCTGAAGCCAAAGGCCCTGACCGTCAGGTAGAGGGCCAGTGAGAGGAGCAGGGGCTGGAGGAGGGAGACGGAAAAGCCGGCCAAAAACTTCCTCCTCGCCCCTATCCAACCCATGTAGTAGGACTCTATCCAAGGCAGCCTGCTCGCGGACTTGAACGCCCGGGCGAGAACCCGGTAGAGGGACTGGGGATGAACGTAAGCCCAGAGGAACAGGCCGAGGAATGGCAGCATCGAGAGGTCGCCCATGATTAAGCCGACCACCATACCGGGCAGTATCTCAAAGGTCGTGGCCATGGATATTACGGCGAGGGAGGCCCACCAGTCGTCAAGAGCGTACTTGGCCTTGACGATGTTCCCGAGGGCGGAGTTCAAGGTCATGGCCAGGTAGCTGTTCATGAGGTTAAGCTCAAGAAGCCGACGGTAGGGGGTTTTCCTTATGCCCTGGAGCAGGAAGTACCAAACGAGGGTGTAGACAAGGTAAGCCGCGAGGCCGAGGAGAAAGACGAGCAGGAGATAGTCGTACCTTATGGAGAGGGCCCTCACGGATTCGAGCTCGCGGTGTATGCGGTAGGCGAGAAAGGAACCGAGGAGGAGTGTGAGAACTATCGAAACGGCCTTTCTGATGCCCCTTTTCACGTGCTCTCCTCCAGGAGTTTCCTGACGTAGCGGGGCATCTGGAAGAGGGTTTCATGGCTCCGGGGGTCGTAGTAGTAGAGGTCAAGCTTCTCAGCCCTACTTAGGTCAACCTTGCAGAAGTCCACGTCCCCCTTAACCCCAACGAGGAAGCCCCATGGTGAAGCGTAGCCGATGACGGGGAAGCTGAAGTAGTAGACCCTGTCGAAGACCCTCTTCATTGCCCCGTAAGCGTCCACGAGCTCGTTGGTGAAGAGGTAGACGCTTCCGGCCTGAGTAATGTACAGCCCCCTCTCGTTGAGCTTCTCGTAGGCATCGCGGTAGAAGTCCTCAGAGAACAGGAGCTTTGCCGGCCCGACGGGGTCCGTTGAGTCAACTATGATTACGTCAAACCTCTCATCAGTTTCACGGAGGTACCCCACGCCGTCCCCTATTACGAGCTCGGCCCTCGGCTCCTCCCCCTTTATGAGCCTCTCTAAGAGATCCTTCGCAACGTCGAGGTAGAGGTAAGATGCCTCAACGACCCCCTCGTCTATCTCAACCATGGTGGCCTTTTCAACCGTTTCGTGCCTCAGAACCTCCCTCAGCGTCCCGCCGTCGCCCCCTCCTATGACGAGAACCCTCTTGGGGGACGGGTGGGCCAGCATAACGGGGTGAACCAGCACCTCATGGTAGCTCTCCTCCCCCACCTCAACGAGCTGAACCGTGCCGTCGAGTACGAGAAGCTTGCCGAACCCCTCGGTCTCGTAGATTTCAAGCCTCTGGTAGTCGGTTTGGATCTCAAAGAGCCTCCTCCTCACCTTAAAACCCACACCGTAGCCCCGGGGATACCACTCGATAAAGGCGTTGTCCTCGCGGTTGAAGGGCATTAGCACCACCGACTGATAGGGGGTGGAAGTGGTTTTAAACCTAATGCAGGGGCTATCAAAAGGGCCGGGGATACCGGGTTCACGTCCTTTCTGAAAGCTTTGCGCCCTAAAGGGCTGCAGCAATCGGTAATCAACTTTAAGCGGTCGAAAACCTTTTAAATTCCTGCGGGGTAATACGGCGCGAGACCGTGCCCCGGGCCGAACCGAAACCTGTGAAGGGAGTAGGTGATGCGCCCGCAGAGCTCGTCGTTCAGCCGGCAGGGGGTTAGGTTCAAACATGGCCAAGAGCAACCCCGGGAAAGAACTTTTCCAGAGAATCAGCAACCTTGAAGACGAGATAAAAGAGGGATTGAAGAGGGGAAGGGTTCATATCGTCGGGGAGATAAGGGGAGAGAGCGTTGATGTCGAGGCGGTTACCTTCGAAAGCGAAGAGCACCGTCTCCTCCTCAAGCTCCCCGATGAGAACAGGCTGCTCTTCATGTACCCGGTTAGAACCTCGAACCCGAGGAGGATCTACCTTGAGCTCTGGGCGTTTCTCAGGGGAAAGACCGCGGGGCCCCTTGAGGTTGGCTCCACGATCAGGGGTGTCCTTAGAAAGGCCCTCGAAAGGAGGGGGTACGGCGTTGTGTGGATGAACGTCAGGGAAAGCGGCACATCGAAAACGATAGAAGTCCTCGCGAGCAAAGGGGGCGGCAGGTACAGGCTCGTTTTTGAAGAGAGAAAACCGAATGAGTTCCTTTTGGTTGAGAAGGAGAGCGTGTAGTCAGTAGGGGAACATCACGACCGCAGCTACCACCGCCGCCGGCCTGTCCTTAACCGTTATCTCGGCGGACGCAACCCGGAACTCCCCGAGCTTCCATCCCCTGACCCTGAAGCCCTCCTCCGTCATCCTTCTGACCATCTCCTCGGCCTCCTCCTTGGTGCAGTACCCGCTGTACTCGTATATGAGGCCCCCCACGTTGTTCTCGCTGATGCCAACGCCGAGGGCCGCGCTTATCGTCATTCCCGGCTCGTTGCTCTCTATGTGGGCGTAAACCGTCGGCAGGAGCATCCCTATGGGGACATCGTGAACCCGCTCCATCCACTCTATGTGTGACGGAATGACGCTGCTGAGCTTGACGAGGTTCACGTTGCCAATGCCGAGCTTAAGGAGGGCGTTGTCAAAGGCGTTGAGCTTTGTTCCACCCTCGGCGGCGGCTGCACCAATGAAGGCCCTTTTCGGCGTTGTCCAGCTCATCTCAACCACCCCGTTTATACCCCTCCCTGCTCGATGCGGATATAAAGCTTTCGCAGGGGAAGGAGAAAAAGAGGAGAAGCCTCACCTGACCATTACGTTGAGCTTTTTGAGCTTTATGGATATCCCGTATTCCTTGGAGACGTCCCGTATAACCCGGAGTATCGTGTCCCTGGCGTCCTGCTTGAGCTTGCCCTCGTCGATGCCGGAGAAGGAGCCGAAGAGCCCCCCAACCTCCTCCTTGATGAAGGAGGCCTCCAGGTCAAGGTATACCGTGCTCCCCCTGGCTTCCCAGTTGAGCTTGAGCCACTTGAAGGTCACCCTCGGGATGAGCTTGAGTTCGGTGTGGAGGCGGGACTTTAGCAGTTCTATAGCCGGCTCTATCCTGCTCCTGAGAAGGGCCTGCTCGCTCTCCTTCTTCTTCTCCTCCGTGAGGAAAGAGAGCTCCTCTATCCCGGCCTGCTGGAGGAGCTTTTCTACCTCCTTCTCAAGCTCCTTCTTCTTTGCCAGCACCTGCTGTGCCTTGGCTGATGTGGCGATGGAAGACGCCACTGGCTTAACTGCCTCAACAACCTCGACTTCGATGTTGTGAACAGTAATGTAGCGGTCTATAGTCTTCCCGAGCTCCTTCGCGTGCCTCGTGATCACGTCCCTTACGACCTTCTCAACGTTCTCCCTCGGGATCGAAGTCTCAACGGCGAGCTTTGCGTTGACTTCAAACTCCTTCCATCCCCTTATGTCGAAGGTTGCCCCCGTTACTTTTATCCCTGCCTCGTTGATCTCCCCAACCGCCGTGCGGACCATCGAGCTGAAGTAGGGCCACACGTCTTCGAGGACTGAGAGGGTTATCCTGCCCTCCCTGTCAACCTTCCCGGTCTTCTTCTTTTCCCTGTCAACTATCTCCTTCGGGGCGACCTCCTTGCCGTTCAGGATAACCTTGACGTCCCGGAGGATCGGCTTTATATCCGCCTCCCTGAGGATTATCGGCGCGTACTTGCTTATCGCATGGAGCATCCTCTTCTCCGCTACCCCGCGCATCTGGCCTTCACTGTGCCCGTAGATGTGGACGTTGAGGTAGACGACACCCTCCGTGAGCTCACCAGAGAAGGCTATCCTGCTGAGTTGGAGGGTCCTTATGCGCTTCGCCTCGGAGACGAGATGCTTGGCGTACTCCTTCAGGGCCCCGTCGAGAGCCTCGCCCCCGGGTATCTCAATGACCACCTCAACCTCTCCACCGGCCTTTTCAGGCGCTTTTTTCTCGGTTCTTCTCTCGACGGTCTTCACCGGAGGTTTGACCGGGGCCGGCTTCTCCTGAGGTTTGGGAGCCGGTTTGGAAAGGGGTTTCTCAACAGGTTTCTGAACCGGTGCGGAGAACAGCTCCCCTATGGAAACCTTAGGGGTCTGACCGTAGGCATCGAGGTTATCGGCGATGGAAACCTTGACACCGATCTCATCAAGAGCATAGAGATCAACGACAAGGGGGCCTTTTAGGAGCTCCCTGAAAAGGTCTATTGCCTGGGAACCCGTTACAACGCTGCCGCTACTGACCTCCTGCCCCTCGGCAGCGAGCACCTTGCTCCTGTCGAAGAGGATCGTTATGTAATATCTCGAACTGCCCTTCTTTCCGAACACCTTTATAAAGAGACCGCTCGCTCCCGAAAGAACGTTCCTGATCTCATTGAGCAGCTCCCCGGGGCTGGTAATTACGGCGTTTTCCTTAACGGGTTCAGCATCCGGCAGCTTCATGCTCTCACCATCTGATTGCTTTCTGATTGAAGGCGACACTTATATATACACCCACGGGATACATAGCCTGAAGCTTCCCTTAGAGATATATTAGAGCACCTATTTAAACGTTGTTGCTCACAGGTGGTGATCATGAGGATCCTGATACTCGGAGGGGGAAGCATAGGGCGTCAGATAGCGGAGTCCCTCAAGGGGGAGTTCGAGATAGTCATAGTAGAGAAGGACGAGCTCAGGGCCCAGTCTCTCACGGAAGGGGGCTTCAACGTCGTTCAGGGCGACTTCTCATACACCGCGACCCTCCTGAAGGCTGGAATAGATAAGGCGGACGCGATAATAATAACAACCCGGAACCTCGACACAGTGAAGAAAACCGTCTACATAATAAGAACGAACAACAGATCCGTCCCCATAGTTACCCTGCTCCCCGACGACATGCCAAAGGAGACACTCGAAGACGTAATCCTCGAGGAGTTCGAGAAGGAGGCTCGGATAGACTACGGAATCTACCCCCAGCGGGCCATAACGGAGGCCTTCCTCAGAACCATCCTCGAACTCGGGGAGAAGAAGAACGCCGTGATGCTCTTCAAAAAGCTCCAGGAGCTCAAGGAGAAGGGAAACAGCATACTGATACTCACCCACGACAACCCAGACCCGGACGCAATATCCTCCGCCGTCGCCCTCTCAATAATAGCCCAGAACGCTGGCCTCAAGCCCACGATAGCCCACGGTGGGGATGTGACCCACCATGAGAACAGGGCCTTCATAAACCTCCTCGGGATAACCATGCGGAGGGTTTCGAGGGGCTCCTATGAGATAAGGAAAAACGACTTCATAGCGCTCGTTGATTCCCAGCCAAACGGCAACATAACGGTGCTTGAGAAGGAGGACTTGGGAAAGGTTAAAATCGTGATAGACCACCACCAGGTTTTCCAGCAGATACACGAGCTCTTGGGTGAGGACGCGTTTATCGACATACGGCCGGAGGTCAAATCGTCCGCGGCAATACTGACGGAGTACCTGCGCTCCCTGAGTATAATCCCCAACGAGGCCCTCTCCACGGCCCTCTTCTACGGCATATACACGGACACGCGGAGGTTTTCAAAGCTGAGTCACGTTGAGCTCAAGGCCCTCGAGTTCCTGGCCGGAAAGGTGAACCCGGAGCTCGTTGACAGGATAGAGCACCCCGACATAAGCACGGAGACGGCCGAGATACTGGCGAGGGCAATACTGAACAGGAAGCAGTACAAGAACATAGTTATCTCAAACGCCGGCTTCATAAGGAGCAGGGACGCCCTGGCCGAATCTGCCGACTTTCTCCTGAGGCTTGAGGGAATTGACACGGTTCTCGTCTTCGGCATAGTCGAGGACTCCATAGAGATCTCTGCGAGGACGAGAGATGTGAGGATCAACATAGGGGCCGCCATGAAGGAGGCCTTCGGGGAGATCGGCTCCGGGGGCGGCCACGCGACCATGGGCGGTGCGAGGATACCCCTTGGAATATTCAAACTGGCCAGGGACAAGAGCTCCCTTCTGAGGCTTGCCGAAGAGGCGATAACCGAGAAGTTCCTGCAGGCGCTCGGCGTTAAGAGGGACTGAGCTCTCCTCGCTTTTCCAAAATATTTTCGGTGAAAATGCCAAAACTCCGAATGTCATAACTAACAGGAATATAACTCGGGGCTCTTCATGCCGAAAGCTATATAAAATGATGAACATATCGGTTCATACTCAGCGATGGGGGTAACGGTCATGGAGAAGGTAAGGAACATAGTCGTTGAGGAGATGGTAAGGACTCCGGTCGAGATGCAGAAGGTCGAGCTCGTCGAGAGGAAGGGCATCGGCCACCCGGACAGCATAGCCGATGGAATCGCAGAAGCAGTAAGCAGGGCCCTCAGCAGGGAGTACATAAAGCGCTATGGAATCATCCTCCACCACAACACGGACCAGGTCGAAGTCGTTGGCGGAAGGGCCTATCCGAGGTTCGGCGGCGGTGAGGTCATACGGCCGATCTACATCCTCCTCTCCGGGAGGGCCGTTGAGCTCGTTGACAGGGAGGAGTTCCCGGTTCATCAGGTCGCGATAAAAGCCGCCAAGGAGTACCTCAGGAAGGCCGTCAGACACCTTGACCTCAAGCACCACGTCGTCATAGACTCCCGCATCGGCCAGGGGAGCGTTGACCTCGTTGGGGTTTTCAACAAGGCCCGGGAGAACCCTATCCCGCTCGCGAACGACACCAGCTTCGGCGTCGGCTACGCCCCGCTCAGCGAGACGGAAAAGATAGTCCTTGAAACGGAGAAGCTCCTCAACAGCGAGAAGTTCAAGAGGGAGTGGCCGGCAGTTGGGGAGGACATAAAGGTGATGGGCCTGAGGAAGGGCGACGAGATAGACCTTACGATAGCGGCTGCCATAGTTGACAGCGAAGTTGACAACCCCGATGACTACATGGCGGTTAAGGAGGCCATCCACGATGCAGCCTGGGAGATCGTCGAGGCCCACACCGAGAGGCCGACGAAGGTTTACGTCAACACCGCAGACGACCCGAAGAACGGCCTCTACTACATAACCGTCACCGGGACGAGTGCGGAATCCGGGGACGACGGCTCCGTCGGCAGGGGCAACCGCGTGAACGGCCTCATAACCCCGAACAGGCACATGAGCATGGAGGCAGCTGCTGGTAAGAACCCCGTTTCCCACGTCGGAAAGATATACAACCTCCTCTCGATGCTCATAGCGAACGACATAGCCGAGCAGGTTGAGGGAGTGGAGGAAGTTTACGTCCGGATCCTGAGCCAGATAGGAAGGCCCATAGACGAGCCCCTAATAGCGAGCGTGCAGATAATCCCGAAGAAGGGGTACAGTGTTGAGCTCCTCCAGAAGCCCGCCTACGAGATAGCGAACGAGTGGCTCGCCAACATAACCAAGATACAGAAGATGATACTGGACGGCAAGCTCAACGTCTTCTGAGCCTTCAGCTTTCTCCCTCTATCATCTCCATTATTCTGCGGTGCAGGCGCTTTATCATCTCCCTCCTGTCCTCCATCAAAACCACGTCGCTCGCCCCTATAGCCTCAAGGTTGAAGGCGAAGGGGCTCGGGATTGTATGTCTCTCAACGACCACCTTAACTTTCCCTTCCCTCACCCAGCTCAGGAAGAGCCCCGCGCTTTCAACGTCCATCTTGTCCTCCATTATCTCGCGGTAGACCTCCCTCAGCAGGGGAAAGTCGGGGTAGCCCTCCTTCAGGACTTTGAGCAGGGAGACCGCCATGACCTGCTGCCTTCCAAGGCGCTTCTTCCTCCCGACGTACCGCCTGAGAATGAGCAACCCGCGGTTGGCCACGTGCCTGAAGCGCCTCTTCAAGAGCTCGGTGTTGTCTAAAGCTCTCTTGAGAACCTCGCGGAGGTCTTCAATCGTGAACAGCTCCCGCAGCTCAACCTCAGATAGCCTCGCCTCCCGCGGAACCCTCAGGAGGAAGCCGTTGTCGTTTATCGCTATTCCAACGTTGCACCCCTTCCACTTGCTTACCGCGTAGGCGAAGGCCCTGCTTAAAGCGTCGTTCGCGCGCCTTCCAAGCAGGGTGTGGAAGAAGTACTCCCACGTCTCCCCCTTCTCAACCTCTTCAACCAAAACCGTCTCATCGTCGGGAACCGTTGAATACCTCGCCTGCTCGCGGAAGTAGGCTATAATCGCCCTCGCGGCCCTCTCATCTATCCCATACTTCCGCATCAGCCTCCTGATTGCGTCCTTTCTGTTTATGAGGCCCTTGACCTCCCTTCTAAAGCGCTGTATGTCGAGGGCTAAGTCGAAGCTGAGAGGGAGCATCTCCGAGAACCAGGCCGGGATGGTCGGCTTGGCGCCCTCCCTTGGAATCACGTATATCTTGTTTCCCCTGCTCTTGACGAACTCGTAGGTTCTGCCGGCCAAGACGAATATGTCGCCGGGCATTAGCCGTTCGGCGAACTCCTCTTCAACCGTCCCAATCATCCCCTTGTCCATAGTGTAAACGCGGATTTTTGCCTCGTCGGGAATCGTGCCGGTGTTCATGTAGTAGATAACCCTCGTCATTTTTCCTCTTCTTCCAAACTTCCCATCCTCAAGCCATATCTTAGCGTAGACCTTCCTGTCCTCCAAACCCGCGTATTCTCCAGCTAAATAGCGGAGGACGCTCATGAAGTCCTCAAAGGGTAAATCGCGGTAGGGGTAGGCCCTCCTAACGACGCGGTATGCCTCATCAACTTCCCAAACTTTGTTGAGCGCCATGCCGAGGAGGTGTTGAACGAGAACGTCGAGGGGGTTCTTCGGTATCTTGACCCTGTCGAGCCTCCTGCCTCGGGCGTTGTGCGCTAAAACGGTAACCTCGACGAGGTCATCCCTGTCGAGGGCTATTATCACTCCCCTGCTGACCTGATGGAGCCTGTGGCCGGCCCTTCCAATCCTCTGCAGGGCGCGGTTGACGCTCTTCGGTGAGCCAATCAGGACGACGAGGTCAATCGTTCCGATATCCAAACCTAACTCCAAGCTGGTAGAGCTGATTACCGCGCGGAGCTCCCCCCGCTTCAGCTTCTCCTCGACATCGAGGCGAACCTCGCGCGAGAGACTGGAGTGGTGGGCCTCTATCAGCCCCTCAAACTCAGGAAAGCGCTTCTTCAGGTTGAAAGCGACTCTCTCGGCACCGCTCCTCGTGTTTGTGAAGATGAGCGTCGTTCTGTGCTCCCTTATGAGCTCGGCCAAGCGGGAGTAGAGGGCATCGCTCAGAACGTTCGCCGGGGTGTATATAAGGTCTTCGACGACGCTCTCGACCCTTATCTCGGTCTGCTTGGCAAAGCTCACATCAACTATAAGGCCGGGCCTCGGCTTTCCGTTCTCGAAGCCGAAAACGAACTTGGCTATCTCCTCAAGGGGGTGTATCGTTGCGCT
>WAKU01000114.1 GCA_015523195.1 Thermococcus sp. | reverse complement strand
TAAGGTGCTGGAGGGCTACGCGGTGAAGGTCTCGGTCTCTGCACCGATGCTCAGGCTGTCCCAGTCCTCTTTGAAGCCCATAGAGAACAAAAGCATTGGGGTTGAATCGATATGGAATGATTCAAATGAGTTGGGGGATAGGAATGATGAGATCCTCCTGGATTCGGTGATCCCAAATCGCATTGACGACGGTTGCTACGGAAGGATCTGCTTCTATTGGGCCCCCGATGGCAAAATCCTGTCCTACGGCATCAACGCCACCATCCCCCTGGTCATAGCCCACATCTGGGGGAAAACCGACATCAGGGATTCAGGCTTTCTTGAGATGTTCATGGCGACCGAGAGCTCATCCGGGATTTCAATATCCTTCTCATCGCTCGGCGCTGAGAACGATGGGGGCTCAGTAATCCCCGTATCTGCTGGCCCGATTTTCACCCTCAAGAGACAGGGGAAGTGGATTGATCATCTCACTCATTTCTTTGGAAGAGACCTCCCGGATGATGAAGACAGCTACGTGATGTCCGGGATCATCGGCCACTACGCCGTCGTGCGCTTCAGGCTCTACGAGGACGCCCAGGACGAGACCGGGACGAGGTTGGTTGAGCCAACCAAAACGAGGGCCTTCTTCACGATAGCGGTTCCAGTCCTTGAGAAGACCCCGGAGGGGGCGAGGATAAAGGCGTGGGACGGGATCTTCGGTGGAGACAACGGCTCCAGGCTCGTGGAGAAGATCAGGGAAATCGGGAACACCTTTGAAACGTACAGGAACTACACGTTCACCGGGCAATTCCACGTGGATACCTGGCAACTCAGGAGCGAGTCCCACTACACCCCCCTGTTCTCCATGGGGGTTTCGGTGGACGACCTCGGGGCGATACCAGTAGCGGGGTTCTCGATAGGCATGTCCTCTGACGACACATCATTTCTTAAGATGGGAATTCATTTCTCGCCTTGGAACAAGGATCAGAAGTTCAAGGTGACCGCTTACAGGCTGAAAGACCTCTTCTTCTACCTGAGGGACAATAAGAACTACGTCATCCCGGTTATGTACGTTGACGTCTACGAGATCCCGAAACACGGCCCAGCGCTCCCGATGAACCCCTACCATCCAGTGTACCCCGTGAACTAAAGCCTGGGGCTCTTCCTGCCGGGCCTGGAGACACCGCGATGTCTTCCTTTCTCTTTTTCAAGAGAACGATGTATTTTACGCTTGAGCCCAAGCAGCTACTCCTCCCCATCTTGTGGGGGGGCAAAGTTGGAAAAGAGGACGCTCAAAACTCAAAGGCCTGTTCAGCGCTTCATGGTCGAGAGAACCCTGGTGGTTACGTCTCTGCCTTCCCTGTCGTAGATCCTGTAGTAAGCCGAGTAGGGCAGCTTCATCTTGGCCCTGTGCATCGCTCCAAGGGCGAACTTGAGGTGCCCCTCGTTCACCCAGACGCTGAGTATCTTCTGGTCCTTTCTGACCCTCGCAGCAAGGCCGATCGGCTTTCCGAAGGGTCTGCGCATACCGTTTCCGTAACGGTCGGCCTTCCTCCCGGTTGCCATCGGGTTCTCCCTAAGCACCTGGAAGGGGAAGACGCGGATCTTGAAGTGGAAGTTGCTCCTGCCGACGTTCTTCTGAAGGTACCTGTTGACTTGGATACGAATCGCCTCAAGGGCGTTCTGCCTTATCTGCATGGCCTGCTCGGCGTGGAGGCTGACCTCGTACTGGAACTCGGCGGAGAGGTTGCCCATGTCGAAGATCGTTATCTTCGGTCCCGGAGCACCGCGTATGTACTTCCTCCTCGTGTAAGCAGGCTTGTCAACGTCCCTATCAATCTTCGCTGGTCTCAGTCCCATAATCTCACCTCCAAATGAGCGTAAGCTAAGCCTAAACTTAGCTTGACCCCCCTTTTATAAAAGTTTTGGAGGGGCATCCTTTCCAATCCTCAGACCCTCAACAACAACCCCCAGAGAGAAGGGCAGGAAGGTCAAGAGGGCCAAATTGAAGGTCAGCCAGAGGTGAACCTCGCCGAGGGAGTAGGCTAAGCCAAAGATCATCCCGCCGACGAAGGTCGAGAGGTTTTGAACCGCGTTGACTCCCCCTATAGCTAAGGAAGAGCGGTGGTAGCTCGCTAAGACCTTCCTCGAAATCGGGCGGAAGCTCTGGAAGGCGAAGAGAGCGAGGAAGACGCCAAGGAAGACCGTTGGGGCCGTCTTCACCGAGGCCAAAAGCGGTGAAATTCCAGCTAAGAATGCGGTCAGCCTTACGGTCCTGACCTCGCTTCTCACGTCAGCGAACCATGATGAGAAGTAGCTCAGCAGAGAGGCCGTAAAGCCAGTCCAGCCGAGCAGAACGGCGGTCTTTCCCCTGCTCAGCCCCAGGGCCTCCGCAACGTAGACGTAGGTTATCTCTCCGGAGGTGAAGGCAACTATAACCGCCATCAGGGAGGCGATGACCAGAACCTTTCCCGGGTCGAGGCTTGTTCCCTCCCCTCTCTTTCCCTCACTCCTCGGCGTTATCCTCTCGTAGAGGAGGTAGTAGCTCAGGAGCATTATCAGTCCGGTCAGGACGAAGAAGGCCGAGGATATCCACATCTGGCCTGCTAAACCGAGGTTTACCGTGTAGGCGTAGGCGTAGTTCCCGAGAAGGGAAGCTATGCTCCCGAAGAAGAAGTAAACGGCCGTAACCCGCGCCCTTATCTCCTTCGGTGTAGTTACCGCCACGACGAACTGAGCCATCGGCCAGCTCAGGCCGTTGAGGAAGCCGTTGAGGAGCTTTATCCCAGCTACCTGAGGCCAGCTTGTGGTTAGGGGGTAGAGTTGGACGGCTAAAGCGTTTCCCATCATTGCCACCGCGCCTAAGTAGACCAACCATTTTCCCCTCTCAAGGGCCAGACCGCCCAAGACGGAGGTAAGGGCCCTCGCCAGAACGAAGGACATTGAAACCATTGAAACGGAGAGCATGGAGGCCTTTAAGACGTCACGCGTGTAGAACGCTATGGCTGGAGTTGCCAGGCGAAAGGCTATCGTTCCAGTGAAAGCTGAGAGCACGAGGAGCGCTATCCCCGCGAGCCTCCTCTCCATTAGACCACCGTCTTAACGTTGGGGCAACTTTTTAAAAGTCTTAACCACCGTGAAGGTTCTTCGGGCTGGCTCCCGATGATCGGAACTTCCATCGAAACCACCCGCCCGAGACGAGCGAACCCTTTTTATGGATGCCGGGCAATTGGGAGTGGTGATCCCCATGGGTCTGACCCTCGAGTTTGATATGGATTACGAGGATGCATACAGGGAAGTCTACGAGATGGTGAGGCCGAGGTACAGGCTCTTCACAGCCGGTCCGGTTGCCTGCTTCCCGGAGGTTCTCGCTATAATGAGCGTTCAGATGTTCAGCCACCGCTCGGCCGAGGCTAAAGCGGTTCACGCTGACACGCTGGAGAGGCTGAAGAAGTTCCTTGAGGCCGGCAGCGGTGAGATAATCCTCTTTCCCAGTTCTGGAACGGGTTTCATGGAGGCATCGGTCAGGAACACGGTTCCACGTGGTGGAAAGGTTCTCGTTACGGTTATAGGGGCCTTTGGAAAGCGCTTCGCTGACGTCGTCAATTCAAACGGCAGAAAGGCCGTTGTTCTTGAGAAAGAGCCGGGGCAGGCGGTAAAACCGGAGGAGCTCGATGAAGCCCTCAGAAAGAACCCCGATGTCCACGCGGTTACTATAACTTACAACGAGACGTCAACGGGTGTGCTCAACCCGCTCCCCGAGCTTGCAAAGGTCGTCCACGAGCACGACAAGCTGCTCTTCGTCGATGCAGTTTCGGCGATGGGCGGTGCGGACATAAGGTTCGACGAGTGGGGGATTGATCTGGTCTTCGCGAGCAGTCAGAAGGCCTTTGGCGTTCCTCCGGGATTGGCGGTTGCCGCGGTAAGTGAGCGCGTCTTTGAGATAGCGGAGAAAATGCCCGAAAGGGGCTGGTACTTCGATCTGCCGCTCTACAGGAAGTTCAACGAGAAGAAGAAGGGAACGCCCTCGACGCCACCTCTGCCGCAGATATTCGGCCTCAACGTCGTCCTCCGCATTATTGAGAAGATGGGAGGAAAGGAGAAGTGGCTCGACATGTACAGGAAGAGGAGCGAGATGATACGCGAGGGCGTCAGGGAGATGGGCCTTGGAATTTTGGCGGAGCCGGGCTACGAGAGCCCGACTATAACAGCGGTCGTCGTTCCCGAGGGCATGAAGGGGGTTGACGTTTACAACGCGATGCGCGAGAGGGGCTTTGAGCTTGCCAAAGGTTATGGAAGCGTTGCCGAGAAGACCTTCCGCATAGGCAACATGGGCTACGTGACCTTTGACGACATAAGGGAGATGCTCGACAACCTGAGGGAGGTCATAGGAGAGCTGAGAAAGAAGTGAAATCAGAGCAGGGGCTTCAGCTCCCCTTTCTCTACCCTGTAAATCTGGTTTATCTTTTTCATCCCCGTTCTCCAGTCCCTGCTGAGCTCCACCAGCACGTCAAAGCGGTCGAAGGTCCCCTCGTCTATCCTGAGCCAGTGGATAACCTCCGCTTTAAGGTCGTCGCTCATCGCCAACGAGGTGACCATGAAGGCGTATTCATCTATCAGCTCATCTAAAATCCTCGGAACGTCCACAGTGTGCAGGGTGTCTATGACGACGTAATCCGGGCCTATATTCTTCAGCTCTCCGATGACCTCCTCGGTTCTCGCTTTGAGAGACCTGCGGTCGAACTTGGTGTCAACTATCTCTATATTTGGCCTGAAGGGTTTGAACTCCCCGTAGGCCGTCACAACCGCAACCTTCCAGTCCTCGGGGACGTAGTGGAGGAGCGCCTCAACGAGTTTAGTCTTTCCGCTCCTGCTCGTTCCAACTATGAGAACGTCCCTCCTATCAAGAATCTCCTCCCTCAGGAGTTCGAGTTGCTCGGGCCTGGCCGAGCCGTAGCGCACGAGGTCGTCGGGGGTAAAGACGTAGACTCCCATGCTATCACCGGAGTATAATGGCGGGTGGAGGTTATAACGGTTTGGAAGCAAGGCCCTATCCTTCTTGACATTTTTTCAATTATAATCCGAAAATTTTATCAAAATTTAAACAAATAACAGATTTTTTTGCATAAAGGCCATAAAGGTGGGATGATCATTGCCTTTGGTGATCACCGTGAACGCGCTCAGCGTAGTGGGTAGGAGAATAGACCCCGTTATGGGTGTCCAGACAAAGGCCATAGCGTACCTGACTGGCGAGCTTTCAAAGAGGGGTTTCCGCTGGCTTCTTCCAGTGATCTTGAGCTCGGTAACAGACCCGCTCTGGCCCGACCCGGCGGCCGGGGAAGCGCTGAAGCCACCTGAAGTTGAGGCCTATGGCAGGAGGCTCAGACTGACGCACAGCATGATACTCCACAAGCAGATGGCAATAGCGATGGGCATAGACAGGCTCTTCGTTCTCTCGCCCAACATAAGGCTTGAGGGCAGCGAGGCAGATGATGGGAGGCATGCTTACGAGTTCACCCAGCTCGACATGGAGGTGGCAGGGGCGAGCATGGACGATATCATGGGTCTAATTGAAGAACTCATAACCGGCCTCTTCCGAGAGCTCAGGCCAATTCTCTGGGAGGCCTTCGAGAGGGAGCTGCCGAAGCCGAAGAGACCGTTCAGACGCTTCACCATCGAGGAGATCCGGGAGGAATTCGGGAGCGAGGACGAAGCGAGCCGGGCTTTGGAAGAGCCCTTCTGGATAACCGGGATCCCAAGGGAGTTCTACGACAGGGAAGTCGATGGAACCTGGAGGAACTACGACCTCTACCTGCCGGAGGGCTACGGTGAGGTTTCAAGCGGTGGGGAGAGGGAGTGGGAGTACGAGAGAATACTCTCAAAGATACGCTCCTCAGGTCTGAGCGAAGAATCCTTCAAGCCCTACCTCGAAGTCGCGAAGGCCGGTCTGCTGAGACCGAGTGCGGGGGCTGGGATAGGCGTTGAGAGGCTCGTCCGCTACGTTGTTGGGGCAAAGCACATAGCTGAGGTTCAGCCCTTCCCGCGGATTCCCGGTGTTCCCGCGGTCATCTGAACCCCCGACGGGAATGCGATAACTTTGTTCTCATGCTTTTATGTATCTTCAATTTAACTTAAAGTTAAAATTTCTAATAATGCCATAACAAAACGTTTATATTTGGAAGGTGCGAACTTATCCAAGGTGGAGAGCATGCAGTGGGACCGGGCCGCCGATATCATCGAGAACATACTGCCTGGGGAGACGGTTCTCCTCGAAACAAGGCCCTCGTATACGCCGGAGTTCGTGCTCAAGTTCTTCGTCGACTACTCGAAAACGGTCGGGAAAACGCTCGTCATAGACGACAACCTCGACGCCCTTCACGTCCTCGTGACGCACCTGGAGAAGCTCGGAGTTGAGATAGGGATTGAAGACGTTCCCGTGATAAAAACCGGGGGCAGAAAGGAGGTCGGCCACGTCATGGCTCATATTCCATTTCATCCCGATCCCCGGGTTTATATAAAGAACTATAGAACGGCCGCGGAGGAGCTTTACAGGGGGCTTGGAGGAGGGGACTTCATAAACCTCGTCCTTGGTCTCGATCATCTCTTTCTGCACGCGAGGAGCCCGAGGGATTCCTACTCTCTAATCCTGTTCCTCCAGGATCACGTTGGCGATAGAAGGCGGAGATCTTTCTACCTCACCAACAGGGAAACCATGAAGGCGCTCCCGTTCAGGGTTCTCCACGAGCTTGAGAGGATCTCAACAACGGTTTTAGACCTCGTTCCCTACGCAACCGGGGTCAACGTTGAGGTTCTAAAAAGCCCCAAGCTGTCCCTCCTCGGGACCGTTATGACTGTAGACGTGGGGGGTGGGTTCCTTGAACGGAAATAAAACGACCCTCGATTCAAGCAGTCTTAAGGAGCTGTTGAAGAGCTTGAGAACAGGTGGGGTAAGCCTCGTTGAGAACGACTCCTTCGTGGGGATGGAGATAGCTCTCTACACAATCCTGACGTACGCCAGGGTAAAGGGGCTGAAGGTCACGGTCGAGGACATGTTCGACACGTTTCCAGTTTACATGAAACACCTTGAGATAATGGGCTTGAACGTGAAGCTGGACGACGTAAACATCATTAAAGTTGGGGGAACCCGGAAGCTTGGAAACACGATCTTAAGGATAGACCCCAACGAGGATCCCGGCGTTTACGTGAGGAAGCTTGAAAGGGCGCTCAGGGATGGGGGGAGGCATCTGTACCTGAACGTTGGACTCGAGAGGTACCTCGCGTTTCAGGGGAGCTTCAACTCGGTGTACCCCCTCATACAGGCGGTAACGTCCAACCTCGGGGCCAACGAGAGGTTCAACATCTACGTCGTGGACATCCCGGTGCTGAGGGATCTGGAGATAGATCCGCTGCCCCTCCTTGAGGAGATGGCCACCTCGGTACTGCTCCTCGAAGGCGGGGGGGACTACATGAGGGTCAAGCTTAAGAAGTCCTACCTGACCCTTAGGTACGGAGTGGACGAGGCCACGGTATCCCCTACGGAGGTTGTCTCCTGGGTTTCAGAGCTGGGAGGGGGATAGGATGGGTCTTCTAAGTCGGTTATTCAAGAGGGGAGATAGGGAGGGAAGTGAGGAGCTGATAATAGAGAGGGAACCCGTTGGTAGGTTCAGGGTTGAGAACTGTCTGATTCTGCCCGTGGGTCGGGTTGTTATAGGGGAGGTTCTCGACGGCGTGCTTTACCCCGGCTACAAGCTGAAGGGGGAGGAGGGAGTGGCCGTTGTAATGGGCATTGAAAAGGAGCACAGGAAGGTTGACTTTGCGATCGCCGGCGACCTCGTGGCGCTCTTCCTCGATGGCGACATCGAGTGCATGAAGGGGGATGAGCTGGAGGTCTACAAGGTCTGAGGTGAGGACAATGATCATCTGGGACGACCACTTCCACGTTGACCCCTACCACGGCCTCTTCCTTGAGGCGGTTAAGGAGTTCCACAGGGCTGGGGGGACGCACCTCGTCGTCGTCTACAAGTCGGCCCACGACTACGGCTTTCCCGGACTGAAAGCGGAGGACTTCATCAAGGCCATGGACTTCCACATCGGGCTCGTCGAGAGGATAAACCGGGAGACAGCGGTCAAAGCCTACGCTGTGGTCGGCGTTCACCCGGCGGAATTCGACTACCTTGCGAGGGAGAAGGGCCTGGAATACGCGAAGAACGAGGTCATGAAGGCTTTGGAATACGCCCAAAAGCTCTGCCTTGAGGGGAAGGCGATAGGCATAGGGGAGATAGGCCGGCCGCACTACGAGGTCCCGGCCGAGGTCTGGCAGGCGAGCATAGACCTGATGAAGTACGGTATGGCCTTGGCCAAGGAAGCCGACTGCGCCGTTCAGCTGCACACCGAGAGCTTTGACGAGGCCAAATTCCGGGAGCTTGGGGGATACGTGAGGGAAGTCGGGATAAAGCCCTACAAGGTCGTCAAACACTTTTCGCCGCCGCTGGTGAATGTGGCTGAAGAGGTGGGCGTCTTCCCGAGCATAATCGCGAGCAGGAGGAACATAAAGGCGGCGATAGAGCAGGGGAACCGGTTCATGATGGAGACGGACTACATAGACGACAAACGCCGTCCCGGGGCGGTTCTCGGGCCGAAAACGGTTCCAAAGAGAACCAAAGCTTTTCTCCAGAACGGCACCTTCACCGAGGACGACGTTTACAAGATTCACGTGGAGAACCCGGAGAAGGTCTACGGGGTCGAGCTTGGGGAGTAGAACCCAGTGCATTCTCTTCTTGAAACCTCACTTTTCCGATGAGAAATGGCGGCATCAGGCCGTGGCCGCTCGTCCCATTGATTCCCCCTTCTAAGAACAAAGGGGTAATGGGGAGCTCTAATGGAGAGGTTTGGCTCAAGGGGAGAACATCAAACCTCGGCCCTCTTCAAAACCCTCACTACCCCCCGTTTCCCGACCTCCCCCTCCACCTCGAAGGTCTTCCCGAGGAAGCGCTCAACCACCCAGACGTTGGTGATTAGGTGATTCGTTATCTCGGCGACCCCCACCTCCCCGCCGGCGAAGGCTAAGAAGGGTATCAGCTGGTCGCCGAGGAACCTGTCAACCGCCGCCCTGCTCTCCAGGGAGGTAATGAGCTCGTCGGCCGCTTCCCTGCCCACCTTCTCGGCCGGCTTGCCGCGCTTCCCGAGGGCGTCTCCGCCGAGCCTCAAGCCGTCGGTCTCGGCCCAGACCACTATCCCGCTTCCCGGGCCGAGCGAACGGCTGATCTCTCTTTCAATCCTCACCGGTGCGCTGTAAGCCCTCCTCAGCCTCTCCTCCGCTGCCCTTGCCTGCCTCTCTGCGACGTGAGCCGGCAGGTTCGTGGCGTGGCTTACCCCGGCGAAGCGCTCTATCTTCGCCCACTTCAGAGCCACGAGCGGTTTTTTCTCCTCCCAGGGCTCCACGCTCCCGACAACGAGGCCCCCACCCCGGGGGTAGTGTCCCCTCCTCTTTACCTCGATTTCCCCGTTAAGCCCCATCTTAGCAAGGGCGAAGAGCGTGACGTGCTTCAGGTAATCAACGGGGGGGCTCCAGGGGACGTCCGTTCCTCCGGTGATCTCGAAGCTCCCGCCGGTGAATGCCATGGCTGGCAGTAGCGCCTGGAGGACGAGGGTTGTGCTGCCGGCAGTTTTTATGGGGACGCGTATCTGCCTCGCCCTCGCCTCACCCGGGATGAACTCAAGCTCCGCCGAGCCGACCTCAGCCCCCTTAACCCTCGCACCGCTCAGCTCCTTCAGGGCGAGGATAGCGTGAAGGTGCTGGGGCCTCAAGCCCGGGTTCGGCCTGCCGGCGCGTATCTTTGTGATCCTAACGGCCTTTCCTGTTATAACTGAGAGGGCGACCGCCGTTCTAACTATCTGCCCCCCACCTTCGCCGTAGGAGCCGTCTATCTCCACCCACTCCATGTTCCCACCCGGGCATTCTTGCCGCCGGGGTCTAAAAACCTGACGAAAGACTTTTTAGCAGGTCGGCCGATAAAGGAGCGGTGGAAATGGACGAGCTTGAGTTCTGCGTGAAAAGCCTTAGCTACCCCATCGGCATGCTGCTCGAAGGAAGGGAGAGGGTGGAAGGCGAGAGGGCGAGGACAGAGGGGGACAGGATAGTTCTTCCGAGGGTTCCTTTTCCGGCGAGGTGCTATTTGGCGGGCCTCGTTCTCTTCAACTCCATAGATGAGGTGGACAGGAAGCGCCTCTACGACGACCTGGCCGCTTTCGAGTCCTTTAAGCTCAAACTCCTCTCCTCGAAGATGGGGAAGACCCTCAGACCCTACCTGACCCACCCGAGGGAGTTCATGACCTACGGTGAGGCGCTCTCCATTCCATGGCTTGAGTTTCAGACCCGGAAGGAGAGGGTGGAACCCTACTTGGCCAGGCTCAGGCCCCTTATGAACCTCCCCCGCGGGGAGTTCCTCAGGAGGAGCTCCTTCCTCGGCGAGCTGAGCGTTGACGACGGTCTCCTCCTCAGTTACCTAACGGACGACCCCGGGGAGAAGGAGCTGATAAACGCGGCCCTCGGAAAGCACAACAAGGCCTACAGGAGTGCCGTGAGGGCTTACTTTCTCGCGTTCAAAGGCTGAGCCCCCTGTTGAGGCTGAGGGCTATCTCAAGGGCGCGGTCGAGGGACAGCCCCTCCTCGATGAGCTTCCTGACCATCCCCGCTAAGAGCCTCGCGTTTCTCTCCGTCAGCCTCTCCTCCGGGTAGTCGGCAAACCTCTCGCTTCCAACCGGCTCCCCTATCAGGGACGAGAGCATGCCCGCGAACTCAGCGGGGGAGAGGGGTGATAATTTTACAACGACGGGCAGCTCGAAGGACATGTACTTTGAAGCGTCAGTTGTTTCGACTATGACCTGCCTGGCCCTTTTCAGGGCGTTCACGAGCTCGTCCGCTGACGGCTCCCTCAGGACAACCGCGTCACCGCCGACGAGGTCGCTCAGCTCTAAGCCCCTCCTGTTCTCAACGAGGACGTTGAAGCCCATCGAAATGACCTTTCTGACGACTTCTTCCGGTTCGACTGCTTTCTGCTCTGACCCCTCAAAACGGCTGTAAAATGACTCGCTGACGAGCGTGATCTGGTACACCTTATCGAGCCCGTTGAGGTAGAGGACGCCGTTGGAGATGAGTTTGAGGCCGAACCGGGCGAGGGCAGAGCTCAGTCCCGTTTCAGTCCTCGTCGTTATTGCACTTTTCCCGGCTGTTTCCTCCAGTCCCTCGCTCACAAGCCTGTAATCTGCTGGGAAGAGGCCCCTCGCGTTTATGAACTCCTCAAGGACCTGCCTGGCCCTCTCCTTGCTGACGGCGTAGACTTTGATGAACTCTACCGCGTCCCTCGCGTCCACCCCTATGAAGACAACGGCATCGTGCCTCTCCTTCGGGACCAGCAGGTCGCTCATTCACACCACCGGGGTCAGAGGCTCATGGCCCCTAAGAGCTCACCGCTGTCGAGGTTGATTATCTTAACGTCCCTCCCCCTCGTGTCGAGGAGGGCCACGCTCTTGACCCCTGTCACGTAGCCGCAGACCTCCCCTGGGTTGACGAGGATCGTCCTTCCAACCTCCCTTATCTCGTACCTGTGGGTGTGGCCGACGACGACCACGTCGTAGAGCCTGCTGTACGCCAGCGCCCTCACTAAAACGTCGTTCGTCCCGTGGGTTACCGCTATCTTCATGCCGTCAGCTTCGATCTCAATGATCTCGTCTTTTATCCCGAGGGCTTCGTAGAGCCCCTTTCTCTCGCCGTCGTTGTTGCCGAAGACGCCCCTGAGGGGCGCCCTAAGCTTTTTAAGCTCCCCGGCGACGAAGGGGGCAACGTAGTCGCCGGCGTGTATCACGAGGTCAACGCCCCTCTCGTTGAAGAACCCGACGGCCTTGGCTATGGCTGGGAGGTTGTCGTGGGTGTCGCTCATTATACCTATCAGCATGCTCTCACCTGGGGTGTGTACGGCTGGGAGCTTATAGGTTTATCGTGTGGGCGGATGGATACATGAACACCTTCGAGTGGAAACTGAACTGCCATTAAACCGGCCACCGGGGAGCTTAAGCGTACTGCCAAAGTTTATTAGCCCAACCTCCGATGTAGTGGAGGTGTAGGCGATGTTCATGGGGAGGGCCTTGATACCGGTTAAGTTGCTCAAGCCATACGGTGACTGGAAGCAGGGCGACATCGCCCTCGTTGAGGACTGGAAGGCAAAGGTGCTCTGGGAGAGCGGGGTCGGCGAGGTTGTGGACGAGACTGATAAGGTTATAGGCGAGATAGACGGGGTCATAGGCGAGGAGAGGAAAGGCGAGCCCCTGACCCCGCTTCCCGCGGGCCTCTACGAGAGGGCCGAGTTCTACATCTACTACCTTGAGAACTACGTGAGGAGGAACGCGGGAGAGAGCATAGAGACGTTGGGAGTTAAGATGACCAAGCTCGCCAACCTGAAGAAGAAGTACCGCTACCTTAAGGAGCTCCGCTTCAAGAAGATAATGGAGGCCGTGAGGTTGAGGCCCAACAGTCTCGAAGTGTTGGGCAGGCTCTCCCCCGAGGAGAGGAGGATATACCTTGAGCTGTCCAAGATCAGGAACGAGTGGCTGGGTGATTGAGATGGATAGGGAGGAGGCCATAGAGCGCTTTGCGAGGTTCCTCCGTGAGTACAAGGGGGACGACGGCAGCCCGGTCTACCTGAATCGGCTCAGGGACCTGCTCACGGTTACCCCCAAGCGCTCGCTGCCCATAGACTGGGCCAACTTCAACTCCTTCGACCCCGAGCTCGCGGAGGAGCTCTTGGAGAACCCCGAGGAGATTTTGGCGGCCGGTGAGGATGCCATACAGATAGTCCTGCGCGAGGATTTAATGTACAGCGGCGAGCTCAAGGTTCACGCGCGCTTTTACAACCTCCCGCGCACACTCCTCGTCAAGGAGCTCGGGAGCGAGCACATAAACCGCCTGATACAGGTCGAGGGGATAATCACGCGCGTGAGCGAGGTCAAGCCCTTCGTTCAGAAAGCCGTCTTCGTCTGCAAGGACTGCGGGAACGAGATGATACGCCTCCAAAAGCCCTACGAGAACCTCGCCAAGCCCGCCAAGTGCGACGCCTGCGGTTCAAGGCACATCGAGCTCGACATAGAGAAGAGCCGCTTCATAAACTTCCAGAGCTTCCGCCTCCAGGACAGGCCCGAGAGCCTCAAGGGCGGCCAGATGCCCCGCTTCGTGGACGCTATTCTGCTGGATGACCTCGTCGATACTGCCCTGCCAGGGGACAGGGTTCTCGTCACCGGGATACTCCGCGTTATCCTTGAGGGGAAGGACAAGAGGCCGATATTCAAGAAGGTCCTTGAGGTCAACTACATAGAGCAGCTCAGCAAGGAGATAGAGGAGCTTGAGATCTCCCCGGAGGACGAGCAGAGGATAAGGGAGCTCGCGAGGAGAAAGGGAATAGTGGACGCGATAGTGGACTCAATAGCTCCCGCGATATGGGGGCAGAAGACGGTTAAGAAGGGCATAGCGCTTGCTCTCTTTGGCGGCGTCCAGAGGGACCTCCCGGACGGGACTAAGCTCCGCGGTGAGAGCCACGTCCTGCTGGTCGGAGATCCAGGTGTTGCTAAGTGCGTTGACTACAACACAGAGGTTGTTTTGGCAGATGGAAGTCTGAAGAAGATTGGTGAGATTGTTGAAGAATCCATCGAGAGGGCGGAAAAAGAAGGAACCCTCGGAAGGGTTGATGATGGCTTTTACGCTCCCATCGATCTCGAACTCTACGCCCTCGACGCAAAGACGCTGAAGGTGAGAAAGGTCAAGGCGAACATAGCTTGGAAGAGAACCGCTCCAGGGAGAATGTTCAGGATAAAAACCGCCAGCGGCAGGGAGATTAAAGTAACGCCGACCCATCCTTTCTTCGTCTTCGAGGATGGGCAGTTTAAGACAAGGAAAGCGGAGGAGCTTGGAAGGGGAAACTTCATAGCAGTCCCGAGGAAAGAAAGCGAGCCGAAGATTGTACCCGAGACGGAGGATGAGAACCTCAGAAATCTCCTCTCCGACTCGGACATCTTCTGGGACAGGGTTGAAGAGATCGAAGAATACAAGCCAGAACACCCCTGGGTTTACGACCTCCAGGTTCCGGAGCACCACAACTTCATTGCCAACGATATCTTCGTCCACAACAGTCAAATCCTCCGCTATGTGGCCAATTTAGCTCCAAGGGCGATCTACACGAGCGGTAAAAGCTCATCTGCGGCTGGCCTGTGCGTCGCCCCCGATTCGCTCATCGACACTAACATGGGCAGGATGGAGATAGGGAAGCTCGTGGACAAGGCCATTCCAGGGGAAGTTGAGGAGTACAGGAGCGTTGACGTGGAGAGGCTCGGCCTCACCGTTAAATCCAGGGGAGGTTACTCACGGCTGCTGAGGCTCTGGAAGCTCAGGGCCCCGGAGAAGTTGGTGCGGCTGAAGGGGGAGAACGGCGGGGAGCTCATATTAACGCCCGAGACGAGGGTTCTGACCCCTGATGGATGGAGAACGGCCCTCGACCTGCTGAAAGTTAGAAGGGGGGTTGTTTTTGTAGACGAAAGGCCGGAGACCGTTGAGGCCGAGGAGATAGACTCGCCGTACGAGTACGTCTACGATCTCACCGTTGAGGGCTCTCACAGCTTCATAGCCAACGGCTTCGTGGTTCACAACACGGCGGCGGCGGTGAGGGACGAGTTCACTGGCTCCTGGGTTCTCGAAGCGGGTGTTTTAGTTCTGGCGGATGGCGGGTTCGCCTGCCTGCATCCGGACTCGAGGGTTCTCGTTGATGGCAAATACCAGAGAATTGAAGACCTCTTTGAGCTGAACAAGTCCTACAAGGCCCTCTCCGATGGACAAGTCGTGCACATCCAAGAGAAGGAGATGAGCGTTGTTGCCCTCGACCTTGAAAGCATGAAAACAAAAACTTCAAAGGCCACGATAATCCGCAGGAAGCCCTGGAAGGGAGAGCTCCTCAGGCTGAAGTTCCGCTCGGGCAACGAGGTAACCCTAACTCCAGATCACCTCCTTATTGACGGTCAGACCCTTGAGTGGAAGGAGGCGGAGAAGTTCAGGGTTGGAGACAAGGTAGTTGCCCCGCTCAAGCTTCCTCCAGTAAGGGAGAGAGTGTACGTACTTGACATTCTACCCTCAAACTGGAAGGTCAAGCTGAGTCAAGAAGAAAAAGAAGAACTGAAGGCAGAGGTCCTCAAGAGGTTCAAAACCCTTGCTGAGTTCAACAGGAAGTACAACGTTTCGAAGGATTTCCTTTCAGGGAGGGGTTCCCTCAGCGTTGGAAAGTTCAGGAAGATACTTCGGGAGCTGGGAATCTACGAAAAATGGCGCGAGAGGCCGTTAACTTATGGTCCAAACTACCGCAGGGAGCGCCTTAAGGTCTCCTACATAACTCCAGAGATTGCTTACTTCTTGGGCTTCCTCTATGGGGACGGATGGATAAAAAGAGACGGTTCGAAGGTTCACGTTCGCATTGTGCAGTCAAAAGTCCACGAAAAGCAGATACAGGCAATTAGGAGCGCCTTTGCAAGCTTCTATAATGGAGACCTAAGGGAATACGAGCGGACGATGAGAAGCGAGCTTGCAGGCAACAAAATTAAGAGCGAGAGGGTCACCTTCCACGTCAGCTCGCCACTGCTCGCCTACCTCTATGAGTACGTCACCAGAGACAACCTCAAGAATTCTTTCTCCCTGGACGATGAAGCATTGAAAGCATTTGTTGCGGGGGCACTTGACTCCGATGGATGTGTCTCAATTAAAGAGAGCGAGAAGGGGAGTGTTGTTCACATAGAATTCATGCTCTCCAACGACTTTGAAAAGGATAATGCCTTTGCACTCCTGCTCAGGAGGTTCGATGTGTACGCGCGCGTAATTCAGGGAGATAGCGTGAACAGAATTCGGATAACTGGAAGAGAGGACGTGACGAACTTACTAAACGCGGTCAAAGGTTACAGCGTTAAAGTCAAAGGCATACCATCCAAAAAGCACCTTGTTTCTTCGAGAAGCGATAAGGTACCTGCCGAACCCGTAATGAGACTTGCAAAGGAGATCATCAAAAGTGTTCCGGCTAAGCTACTTCAGGAGAGAGGGCTTTGGAGTACGGTTTACTCCTACGCCAAGGGTAAGTACCAGCCAAGCAGAATCCAGCTGAGAAAGATTATAACAAAACTCAGCGATGTCCTAACTCCAGAGATGAAACTCAAGCTTGAGGTTCTCTCGACAAGAGATTACTTTCTGGACGAAATCATCTCCATCGAAAAGGTTCCTTACGAGGGCTACGTTTACGACCTCTACGTTCCAGGAGAGCACAACTTCGTCGCCGGGGGAATAATAGTTCACAACTGCATTGACGAGTTCGACAAGATGAGCGACAGGGATAGGAGCGCGATACACGAAGCTTTGGAACAGCAGAGCTACCACCACGACTTCGAGCTCCTCTTAGCCGACGGGGGGAAGGTGAAGATAGGCGAGCTGGTGGATGAGCTCATCGAGAGAAACCGCGATAGGGTAATCCTCGGCAGGGACACCGAGATACTGCCCGTTGACGATATCGAGCTCTTAGCTTACGACCTTGAAAGGAAGGAAATCGTAAAGGTGAAAGCCGACCGCGTGAGCAGGCACAGGGCTCCGGAGAGGTTCATAAAGCTGAAGTTCTCCAACGGCAGGGAGATAACGGTAACGCCGGAGCACCCGATTATGATGTGGGAGGATGGAAGAATCGTAGAAAAGCCGGCGGAGTCAGTAGGGGTCGCTGACTACGTGGTTGCCGTCGGGGAGTACCCCCAGCTCGGTGGGGACTGCATTCCCGCAGGCGAGATCCTCGAGCGGATTATCAACCCCCGGAAGAAGAGGAAAAAATTCAAAAGAGGCTCCCGCCTTCCGAAGGAAGCGTTTTTGATGAAGAAAGAGTGCATCAGGGCTTTCCTCCGTGAACTGTGGGAGCAGGTTGGCAGAGTGGGGAAGAGGGTCAGTTACGTACAGGTACCCACAAGGGGGCTCGTGGAGGACATCCAGGATCTGCTGCTCATCCTCGGGGTTCCCTCTTCAATTGAAGTGAATTTAGGGGGATGGAAGCTCGTGGTGCCGACCGAAAAGGCGGACTTTCTGGACTTCAAAGGAACCCCCGAGGCTTCAAAGATACAGCCTCTCATACCCAAGAGCTCCGTTGATGGCCTGACGAAAGCGGCAAAGCTGCTCAGGGCTGAACTTACCCCCGCCGAGAGGCTGGGTCTCAGTAAAGAGGCCGTACCCCTGAGAACCGTTCTCAGCGTTATCAACAGGATAGAGGCTCGTATTCAAGAGGTCGAGGGAGCTTTGGAAAGGGGGGACGTGGGCATCCTCAGGAAGGTCGCACGCGTTTGGAACGTTTACTCAAAACACGGCCTAAACCGGGCGACGGAGAAGAGCGATCCCGAACGGTACATGAAGGCCCTCAGGGTGGAGACCGAGGCCAAACTCAGGGAGGCCCGTGGAATCCTTGATGAAGTGAAGAACAAACTCGGGCGCAACCTAACCCTTCTCAGGGTCAGAAAGGTTGAAGTAATCCCAAACGACGGCTGGGAGTGGGTCTACGACGTTACCGTTGAGCCTCACCACCTCTTCGTCTCCCATGGGTTGGTTCTCCACAACACGATAAGCATCTCCAAGGCGGGCATAACGGCAACCCTGAACGCGAGGACAACCGTAATAGCCGCCGCAAATCCAAAGTTCGGCCGCTTCAACCGGCACAAGAGCCTTCCCGAACAGCTCGACCTTCCGCCAACGTTGCTGAGCAGGTTTGATTTGATATTCCTCCTCCTCGACGAGCCGGACGAGAAGATCGACTCCCAGATAGCGGAGCACATACTCCGCGTGAGGCGCGGTGAGGCCGAGGTTGTAACGCCGAAGATACCCTACGACCTCCTCAAGAAGTACATAGCCTACGCGAGGAAGAACGTCCACCCGGTTCTCAGCAGGGAGGCTATGGACGAGATAAAGCGCTATTACGTGAGGATGAGGCGCGGTGCAAGGAGGACGGGGGAGGGTGAGCTTCAGCCCATTCCCATAACGGCGAGACAGCTTGAAGCTTTGGTAAGGCTCAGTGAGGCCCACGCGAGGATGCGCCTGAGCGAGACCGTGACGAGGGAGGACGCGAAGGCGGCCATAGAGATAATGGAGGACATGCTGAGGACGATAGCGGTTGACGAGGAAGGTGCTATAGACGCGGCGATACTGGAGGTTGGGAAGAGCACGAAGAAGCTCAGCAAGATAGAGAAGCTCGTTGACATCATAAAGAACCTTGAGGGTGAGGGCGAGTACGGTGCGCCGGAAGAGGGGGTCATCGAGGCCGCAAAGCAGGCCGGTCTCGGAACCGAGAAGGACATCAGGAAGCTCATAGAGGACCTTAAGAGGGACGCGAGGATATACGAGCCGAGGGCCGGCTTTTACAGGGTGCTTTAACAAAGGTTATAAAGCGTCGTGAAGAGTAGGTGGGGGTGAGAGGAATGAGCGAGACAGACTTTTACGACTTCGAAAGGCTCCTCGATAAGGCTTACGAGGAACTCCCCGAGAACGTTAAGTCCCACAGGTCGCGTTTCGAGGTTCCAGCGGCGCAGGTTACCATAGCGGGCAACAGGACGATCATAGAGAACTTCGCGGACATAGCAGAGGCCATGAACCGTGAGCCGAGCCACCTGCTCAAGTTCCTGCTCAGGGAAGTGGCAACCGCCGGAACGCTTGAGGGCAGACGGGCTGTCCTGCAGGGGCGCTTTACACCGTACCTCATAGCGAACAAGCTCAAAAAGTACCTCAAGGAGTTCGTCATCTGCCCTGTCTGCGGAAGCCCAGATACCAAGATAATTAAAAAAGGCCGCTTCTACTTCCTCAAGTGCGAGGCCTGCGGTGCTGAAACGCCTATCCCGCACCTCTGAGCCTTTCTCCTTTCTTTCCCCGGGTAATTTTAGGATCCCCTAACTCAGGAAACCCTTTTAAACTTTACAAACTACAAGACCCAGCAAACAAGCGGGGGCGTTCTCATGAGCATGGAGGAAAAACTTGAGGAGCTTTACGAAAAGAGGAAGAAGATTCTGCAAATGGGGGGCGAGAAGGCGGTTGAAAAACAGCACGCCAGGGGGAAGCTGACCGCCCGCGAGAGGCTCGAAAAGCTCCTTGACCCCGGGAGCTTCGTGGAGATAGGCATCTTCGTCAAGCACAGGAACACGGACTTCGGCCTCGACAAGAAGGAGCTGCCAGCTGACGGGGTAATAACGGGCTACGGAACGATTGACGGTCGCTTAGTCTTCGTCTATGCCCAAGACTTCACGGTGATGGGCGGTTCGCTCGGCGAGATGCACGCGGCAAAGATAAAGCGCGTAATGGAGCTCGCACTCGAAGCCGGGGCACCGGTAATAGGCCTCAACGACTCCGGCGGGGCAAGGATTCAGGAGGGTGTTGATTCCCTCAAGGGCTACGGCGATATCTTCAAGGTGAACACCCTTTTGAGCGGTGTCGTTCCACAGATAACCGCCATCATGGGTCCCTGTGCCGGCGGGGCCGTTTACAGCCCGGCAATCGGGGACTTCATCCTCATGGTGGACAGCCAGGCGAGCTTCATGTTCATCACGGGCCCTCAGGTCGTCAAGGCCGTCACAGGCGTTGAAGTTACGCCGGTTCAGCTTGGAGGGGCCATGGTTCACGCCCAGAAGAGCGGGCAGGCCCACCTCATAGGGAAGAGCGACGAGGAGGTTCTGGCCCTCATAAGGAAGCTCCTGAGCTACCTTCCCTCCAACAACATGGAGAAGCCGCCGAGGATCAAAGCAAACGACCCGCCCTTCAGGAAGAGCGAGGGGCTCTACTCCATAGTCCCCGACGACCCGAACAAGCCCTACGATGTGAGGGACGTTATCTACGAGATAGTTGACCGCGATGAGAACGGGAACCCGGACTTCCTTGAGATACTGCCTTACTTCGCACCGAGTGCAGTGGTTGGCTTCGGCAGAATGAACGGCCAGACCGTTGGAATAGTCGCGAACAACCCCAAGTACTTCGCCGGTGTTCTCGACATAGATTCAAGCGATAAGATAGCGCGCTTCGTCAGGACATGCGACGCCTTCAACATACCCATAGTTACCCTCGTTGACGTGCCCGGCTACCTGCCGGGAACCGACCAGGAGTACAGGGGGATAATCAGGCACGGGGCTAAAGTCCTCTACGCCTACGCGGAAGCGACCGTCCCGATGGTGACTGTGATACTCAGGAAGGCCTACGGTGGAGCCTATCTCGCGATGGGCAGCAAGCACCTCGGTGCTGACTTCGTCTACGCGTGGCCCACAGCGGAGATAGCCGTCATGGGCCCAGAGGGAGCCGCGAACATAATCTTCCGTAAGGAGATAGCCCAGGCAGAGAACCCCGAGGAGTACAGGCAGCAGAAGATTAAGGAGTACCGCGACAAGTTCGCCAACCCCTACGTGGCGGCATCAAGAGGCTACATAGACGATGTCATCGACCCGGCTGAGACGAGAGCTAAAGTAATCCTCGCCCTGGAAGCCCTTTCGAGCAAGCGCGTTAAGCTTCCACCCAAAAAGCACGGCAATATACCCCTGTGAGGTGGTAAAATGGACGTTGCACAGCTCATCGAAGGTGGCTGGATAACCGTCATAGGCGTCACCGTCGTCTTTACGATACTCGGCATACTGGCGCTCGTCCTCTACTTCGTGGGCTGGCTTGAAAGGAGGCTCGTCGGAATGGAGTCCACGGCGGCCCCGGTACCAGCTCCAGCGCCGGCCGTGAAGGCTGAAAAAGCGGAAGAGGAGAAGCCCCCGGGTCTGCCTCCGAGGGAACTGGCCGTTATCACCGCGGCCGTTCTTGCCTACCTCGCCAAGAAGGCCGAGCAGCTGAGGCCCCTCCCCTTCAGGAGGAAAATCTCAGACGCCTGGCGCCTCTACGGCCTTGATGCCCAGATGGAAGAAACTGAGCACTTCAACTACGAGATGGGGAAGTGGTGAAGATGAAGGTCAAGGTCATCGTCGATGGTGTTGAGTACGAGGTTGAGGTTGAGGAACTCCCGGGAGGGAGGTTCAGGGTAAGCTTCGAGGGTAAGGAGTACGAGGTGAAGGCCCAGGGGTTAGGCATAGACCTCGGAGCGCTCGCGGGTGCTTCCGAGAGTGTCCAGAGCGCACCGGTCGTTAGCGCGCCCGCCCCAGCTCCTTCTGTTCCTGTTGGGGTTTCTTCGCCTGCTCCTGTGGAGGGGCCTTCAGCTTCAGCGGGTGAGGGTCTTGTTAGCGCTCCGATGCCTGGGAAGGTTTTGAGGGTTCTTGTCAAGGAGGGTGAGAGCGTTAAAACCGGTCAGGGACTGCTTGTTTTAGAGGCAATGAAGATGGAGAATGAGATTCCAGCACCGAGGGATGGTGTAGTGAAGAAAATCCACGTTAAGGAAGGCGACACCGTAAACACCGGCGACCCACTAATAGAGATAGGGTGATGGCCATGACGAGCTTCATAGACTTCATCAACACCCTCGGCTTCCTTCACCTCACAGTGGGGAACCTGATAATGATAGCCGTGGGTCTCACCCTCGTCTACCTCGCCATAAGGTACGAGATGGAGCCCCTGCTCCTCTTGCCCATAGGCATCACGGCAGTTCTCGTCAACCTACCCCTCAACAACATAGCCAACTGGCCTGTGGCGATAAACCCGCCGGCGAGCGTTGGGGACAACATATTCAAGCTCGTTTCCTACATGAACCAGAACTACGGTCCGCCCGGCCTGCTGGACATCATCTACTACCTCCTCGTGAAGACCGAGATAGTGCCGCTGCTCATCTTCTTCGGCCTCGGTGCGATGACTGACTTCGGGCCGATGATAGCGGATCCGAAGACGGCCCTCCTCGGTGCTGCAGCTCAGATAGGCGTCTTCGTGGCAATGCTGACGGCTTTAGCTTTGGGCTTCAACCTCCACCAGTCAGCCTCAATAGGCATCATAGGGGGTGCGGACGGCCCTACAACGATTTACCTCACGACGAAGCTCGCGCCTGAGATCTTGGCGGCAACTGCGGTCGCAGCCTACAGCTACATGAGCCTCGTCCCGATAATCCAGCCGCCCATCATCAAGGCAATGACCAGTCCTGAGGAGAGGAAGATAAGGATGAAGCAGCTCAGGCCGGTGTCCAAGAGGGAGAAGATGCTCTTCCCGATAATCACCATGATAGTCATCGGCCTCCTCGTTCCGAGCGCGGCACCGCTAATAGGCATGCTAATGATAGGCAACCTCTTCCGCGAGAGCGGGGTCGTCGAGAGGCTCAGCAAGGCGGCCCAGGAGGAGCTCATGAACATAGTTACCATCTTCCTCGGCCTCGGTGTTGGGTCGACCATGAGGGCGGAGAGCTTCCTCACGGCGCAGACCCTTGAGATACTCGGGCTCGGCGTTGTCGCCTTCGCCAGCGCCACCGCGGGGGGAGTCCTATTTGGAAAGCTCATGATGAAGGTCTCGGGAGGGGAGATAAACCCCATGATCGGCGCAGCGGGGGTTTCGGCGGTTCCGATGTCCGCCAGGGTCGTCCAGAAGATGGCCAGCGAGGAGGATCCGGGCAACTTCATCCTGATGCACGCGATGGGGCCGAACGTTGCCGGTGTTATAGGGACGGCCGTCGTGGCAGGCGTTTTCTTGGCCCTGCTTGGCTGACCGTCTTCCCTTTTTCTTCCGAGAGCATTCCCCTCAGCTCATCGGCAGATCCAATGGAAAACTTAAAATAGATGTGGGGACTCTTACCCTAAAGCGGTGATAGGGATGAGGGTAAAGACCATCATGACGAAGGAACCTGTTGTGATTGGGCTGCCCGCCACGAGGGGATATGCCCTTGAGCTTTTCAGGAGGCACAAAGTACGCTCATTCCCGGTCGTTAACAAAAAGACGGGTCAGCTCGCGGGTATCATAAGTATAAAGAGGGTTCTCCTGCACCCCGACGAGGATCAACTGGCGATGCTCATCCGGCGTGAAGTCCCTGTGGTCAGACCGAACGACGACCTCAAGAAAGCCGTCAGAAGGATGCTGGAGATGGACTACAGAAGGGCAATCGTGGTGGACGATGATGGGAGCGTTGTGGGCATACTCACAGTTGGGGACATAATCAGGAGGTACCTCTCAAAGAATGAGAGGCTCAAGGAGGTGAGCATCGAGCCCTACTACCAGAAGAACGTCAGCGTCGTATGGCAGGGGACACCTTTAAAGGCTGCGCTGAAGGCCCTTCTGCTCTGCAACGCAATGGCGATACCTGTGATAGACGACGACGGAAAGCTCGTTGGCATGGTGGACGAGACAGATCTGCTCAGGGACGGGGAAGTCGTCAGGATAATAAAACAGACCGCCCTCTCCGCTTCGAGCGAGGAGGACTGGATAATAGAGGCCAACCCGACGCTCATCTTCGAGAAGACGGAGCTTCAGCTGCCAAAGAAGCCCGTCGGGGAGATCATGAACCCCCACGTTGTCGTCGCAACGCCGCATATGAGCGTCTACGATGTGGCAAGGAAGATGGTCAAGTACAGAATCGAGCAACTGCCCGTGATAAAGGGGGACGACGACCTCGTCGGCATAGTCAGGGACATGAACATCATAAAGGTCATCCTCGGGAGGTAAGGCCTTTAAGCCCTCCCCCAACTTTTCTGCGGTGGTTCCGTGAAGGAAACAACTCTATCCATCTTCGGCTTTGGGAACGTGGGAAGGGCAATCGCGAGGGTTCTCCTCGAAAAGGCTGTGTTCTTCAGGGAGAGGTACGGGTTAGACTTTAGGGTTCTCAGCGTGGCCGATACGAGCGGTCTCGTTTGGCTGCCCGAGGGCATCGACCTCAAGGAGGCGCTCCTCGTGAAGGAGAACTTCGGGAGGCTCTCGGCCTGGACGAACGACTACGAGGTCTACAACATGACGCCCGGTGAGGCAATCGAGGAGGTAAACCCGGACATCGTCGTTGACGTCACCAACGATGCCAACGCCTTTCCCTGGCACCTCGGGGCAATAAGGAACGGGAGCGCTCTCGTTACGAGCAACAAGCCACCCTTGGCGTTCCACTACTCCGAGCTCGTCGGCGAGGCAGAGAGGAGGGGAATTCCCTACCTCTTCGAGGCAACGGTTATGGCGGGGACGCCGGTGATAGCCCTCCTGAGGGAGAACCTGCTGGGGGACAGGGTTGAGAGGATTGAGGCAGTTCTCAACGCGACGACGACATTCATACTGTCTAAAATGGAGGAGGGAAAGACCTTCGAGGAGGCGCTGAGGGAAGCCCAGTTCCTCGGTATGGCCGAGAGGGATCCGAGCGGGGACGTGCTCGGGATAGATGCGGGTTACAAGGCAACGATCCTGCACTGCGTCGCCTTCCATCCGCTGACGTTCGAGGAGGCTGAGGTGAAGGGAATAGACGGCATAACGCCCGAGCTTGTGAGGGAGGCAACCTCCCACGGGAGAACGATAAGGCTCGTCGCGACCGTTGAGAGTGGGAAGGTAAAGGTCGAGCCCAGGGAGATACCCCTTGAAAGCCCGCTGGCCGTTTCGAGCAACGAGAACGTCGCCCTGATAAAAACCGACCTCCTCGGGGAGCTACTCGTTAAGGGGGCGGGAGCCGGGCCCGGGGA
>WAKU01000113.1 GCA_015523195.1 Thermococcus sp. | reverse complement strand
GTTGCAATAAGACTCTGGGAGAATTGAAACTGCTGAAAACCCTTGCAGGGGTGAAGAAAAATGAGTGTTGCAATAAGACTCTGGGAGAATTGAAACCAAACTTTTTAGGGCTGTTGTAATACTGCTCCCACACCGTTGCAATAAGACTCTGGGAGAATTGAAACAGAAGGCGAAAAAGGAGCGGACGATAGGGTCAATTCTATGGTTGCAATAAGACTTTAGGAGAATTGAAACTGACCCTGTTCTTTGAGAGGAACGAAAGCAGGAAGAGGTTGCAATAAGACTTTAGGAGAATTGAAACGAAGAGCCTTGTGGAGGTGCTCTCATGACCTTCCAGAGTTGCAATAAGACTTTAGGAGAATTGAAACAATGCCCCAACTGTCCAGGTCTGCAATCCTATACACTGTTGCAATAAGACTTTAGGAGAATTGAAACGCGAACATTAGGCCAGCCAGTATGCCCCTGAAAACAAGTTGCAATAAGACTTTAGGAGAATTGAAACGTGCATATTACTTTGGATCCAGAGGTCCTCAAACTCCGTTGCAATAAGACTTTAGGAGAATTGAAACATCTTTGATGATAAGAAGATCACGAGCCAGGAGCTCAGTTGCAATAAGACTTTAGGAGAATTGAAACCGGTAAACCTTATGTATGACCAGGGGCATACAAAAAACGTTGCAATAAGACTTTAGGAGAATTGAAACGGATTATATGGCCGCTTTCAGGGTACCCGAGCTGGTAAAGTTGCAATAAGACTTTAGGAGAATTGAAACGGCTTGAAGAGCATCATAAACCAGCGCAGCCCCTACAAGTTGCAATAAGACTTTAGGAGAATTGAAAGTATTGTACGGGAACCACCCCTGCTCAAGGGCATCGAGGTTGTAATAAGACTCTGAGAGAATTGAAACAAGCTTTACAACAACACACACATTAGAGAAAACGGTCGTTGCAATAAGACTCTAAGAGATCTAAGAGAATTGAAACACGTATCAGTCATTCTGGTGGAATCTCCTCACTTCTTATTTCCAGCCAGCCTGCTCTTCTGGGCTTTAATGCCTGTTTCTGCGCTTCAACGTCCATTTTTTCGCTGAGGTAACGTTATAAACATCGGTGAGAAGCTTCCCCGGTGGTGTTAATGGCGCTTAGCGACAGGATTGAACTCGTCAACCCCTCTGAGATAAGGAGGCTCTTTGACCTCGCCGCGGGTATGGAGAACGTCATCTCACTCGGAATAGGCGAGCCGGACTTCGTCACGCCCTCTCATATAAGGGAGTACGCGAAGGAGGCCCTCGACAAAGGGATGACCCACTACGGCCCGAACGCGGGCCTGCCGATGCTTAGGAAGGCCGTGGCGGAGAAGCTGAGGGAGCAGAACGGCATCGAGGCCGACCCGATGAGCGAGGTCATGATACTCGTCGGGGCCAACCAGGCCTTCCTTATGGGGCTGGCAACGTTCCTCAAGGATGGAGAGGAGGTTCTCATCCCGTCCCCGATGTTCGTCAGCTACGCCCCGGCCGTTGTTTTAGCTGGAGGAAAGCCTGTTGAGGTTCCAACCTACGAGGAGAACGACTTCAGGCTGAGCGTTGATGATCTGGAGAGGCACGTCACCGAGAAGACCCGCGCGCTCATCATAAACACCCCCAACAACCCGACTGGAGCGGTTCTCACGAAGAAAGACCTTGAGGAGATAGCCGGCTTCGCCGTGGAGCACAACCTGATAGTGCTCAGCGACGAGGTCTACGAGCACTTCGTCTACGATGGCGCTAAGAACCACAGCATAGCCTCCCTCGACGGGATGTTCGAGAGAACCATAACGATAAACGGTTTCTCCAAGACCTTCGCGATGACGGGCTGGCGCCTCGGCTTCGTTGCTGCTCCCGCATGGATAATAGAGAAGATGACCCGCTTCCAGATGTACAACGCAACCTGCCCCGTCACATTCGTCCAGTACGCTGCTGCGAAAGCCCTCAGGGACCCGAGAAGCTGGGAGGCAGTTGAGGGGATGAGACGGGAGTACGACAGGAGGAGAAAGCTCGTCTGGAAGCGCTTGAACGAGATGGGCCTGCCAACGGTTAAGCCAAAGGGGGCCTTCTACATCTTCCCGCGCATCAGGAACACAGGTTTGACAGACCACCAGTTCAGCGACCTGATGCTCAACGAGGCCAGGGTGGCAGTTGTGCCGGGGAGCGCCTTTGGAAAGGCGGGCGAGGGCTACATAAGGATAAGCTACGCAACAGCCTACGAGAAGCTTGAGGAGGCGATGGACAGGATGGAGAAGGTCTTGGGGGAGAAGAAACTCGTCTGATCAGAGCTCAATGAAGCCGCCGATTTTTCTCCCTTCCTCTCCGAGAAGGGCTAAAAACTCCTCCCGGCTCCTGAAAGGTCTCCTCGCGAGGATTCTCACGACCTTCTTCTTCCCTATCCCCGGGATGTGCTGGAGGACCTTGGGACTCTCGCGGTTCACGTTTACCGGTATAGGAATCCCTGTTATGCTCCTGAAGCCGTGTCCAACTATGAGCACATCGTAAAAGCGGTTGAGGGGAACCTCCTTGGGGATCCCAACGATGATGGGATAGCTCCCCATCTGCCTGCCGTAAGTGAGGTTGTTCTCGAAGATCTCGGCGCGGACGTCCCTGAGCACGGTTCCGACCGGGACGACTCGTTTGAGCATCGGCAGATCGATCTCGTGCCTGATCTTGTACTTGTAGTGCTGGATGAGTCTCCTGTGCTTCTCGGTTTTGACCCGGTCCCTCATGTGCCAAAGGGGCGTTCCCGGAAAGACCACCACCTGACGGATGTTTATCCTCCTTACCATCAGGCCGTCGTCGAGGAGCCCTTTTAAGAACCGAAACGTCAGCTCGTAGCTCCTCTTTGTCTCGCCGGGAAGGCCGAATATTACGTTTATCCCGGGCAGGAGCCAGGGCATGCCGTTGTAGCCCCTCTTTCCGCCGACCTCGTTGAGGATTTTCACGGCTTCGTAGGTTTCCTCGGCGGTTGCGTTCAGGTTGTTGAGCTTTGCCACCTTTGGATCGGCGCTCTCAAGCCCGAAGGCGACGACGTTACCTGGCGTTCCGTATTCAATGAGGGCCTTCGCTATCCTGATGCTCTCCTCGGGATAGTTCGCTATGACTGCCGGGTTCGCGTTGTCCGCGTGGAGGGTTTTGAGATGGGGGGCAACCGACCGTATCCCGCGGAAGAGCCTCTCAAGGGCCTCTGGATTGGGAACAGGGACGCGACCGTCGGGTTTGGCCATGTATGAGAAGATGCAGCTCTGCCTGCCGACCCGGAAGTGCCTCACCCCCAGGTCGTAGAGGGCCTTGACCTCGGCAACTACATCCTCAACCGGCCTGTCTTCAACGGTTCTGTACCTGACGGGCTCGGTGCAGAAGGAGCAGCCGCCTATCCCCATCGCCTTGGGGCAGCCGCGCTGGGTCTCGATCTCAACGATCACGAAGTCCGGAAAGTCCGGGAACTGCTTCGCAACCTCAGCACCCATGACCGCGTAGTCCCTGAGCTCGGCGTAGTTTCTGAAGCGGAAGGGGTTTGCGTCCTTTGGGTTGCTCAGATAGTCGAAGAGAAAGGCCTCAAGGTCTCCGTAAACGACGTGGTCGAAAACCTCCTGCGCCAGTGAAAGCTCGCGGGAGCTTACCTTCGTCCCGCCCCCGTGGGCTGAGCCCATGAACGCGGGCCCGCCGAGGATTTTCGCGGCCTTGTAGTCCTTTATGAACTTCGCTATCTCCTCCACCTGTGAGGGGACGGCGGAGAGGTACTTTCCCGGGGTGTGGAGGCCGCCGATGTAGATTATTACCCCCGCTTTCTCCAAAATCTTCCGGGTGTTTGGAAAGTTGGGGGTCTTGTTCTTCGTTGCTATTCCCCTTTCGCCCTCGAAAGTCGCCCTGAGGTCGTCTATCGTGAGGTAGAAAACTTCCGCGTCCTTTCGGGCCTTTTTTACTGCCCCATAGGCGTACCTCGGGTAGATGCCGAGATAGGGGGGAACGCCGAGGCCCGCGGGCTCGTCGGTGTAGCCGTCCACGATGGCAACTATCATGGTCTGGGGGTTGAGTGGGCACCTTAAAAAAATAACGTCAGGAGAAGAACTGGAGGTACAGGAAAACCGCGTACACCGCGAGGAATACCGCGCCGGTCAGCCGCCCAACGCTGCTGTTCCTCTTCAGAGAGACCGACAGGGCCAGCATCACAGTGAGTGTGAGGGGCATTGTAACGCGGAGGACGTCCCCGCCGACGTGGAGGGGCCTTATCAGAGCCGCTATTCCGATCACCATGAGGATGTCGAGGATGTCGGCTCCTATGATGTTGCCGACGCTTATGTTCGGGAGGTTCCTGAGGGTTGCCATCAGGGAGTTGGTCAGCTCGGGCAGGGAGGTTCCTATCGAGACCAGGGTCAGGCCTATGACGACCTCCGGGATCCCAGCGGCCCTCGCTATCTCCACTGCGCTCCTTATGACCATCTCCGCACCTGCCACCACGAGGAGGCCGCTGCCAAACATTATTGCCGTGTCTCTCCATGGGTTTGGACCGTTTTCGCCATCCGGGCTTCCAAGGGACACCTGGTTTTTGTAGAGGTAGTAGAGGAAGGCCGCGTAAATCAGGATTAGGCTGAGGCCGTCAAGCCGGCTTATGGTGCCGTCCATCATGAGGAGGGCGAGGTAACCGGTTACCCCGAGGAGGAAGAGGGAGTTTTTCAGGGCGATCCTGTCCACCCTGAGGGGTTTTATCATGGAGGAAACGCCGAGGATCAGGGCTATGTTTGCCAAGGCGCTCCCCACACCGTTGCCGACTGCAATGCCGCTTTCACCGCGGTAGGCCGCGAGGGCGGAAACCGTCATCTCCGGGAGGGTTGTTGCTATGCTCGCCAAGACGAGGGCTATTATGAACTCGCTCACCCCGAAATCCCGGGCCGTCCTTGTGGCGGCCCCAATAAAGAGGTCGCTGCCCTTTATGAGGAAGACGAGGCCGACGGTGAAGATAACGGAGGTCACGATGATGTCCATTAGATCTCCCCCGCCTCCCGAGCGGACTCCATCTTTATAACGTAGTCGGCCGCGTTCTGAAGCGCCACAGAAAAGCCGGGCTCAACACCTATAACAACGGTCTCCTTTCCCCTCCTCTTTGCCTCGATGAGGATCGGCAGGAAGTCCGCGTCCCTGGAGGCGAGGGCGATTACGTCGACGTCAGCGCTGTATATCATCTCCATGGCCTCTATAGCCACCCTCACGTCGGTGTCGCCGGCGACGATGACAGGTTCAAGGCCCTGGTTCACGATGGCCTCGATGAGGCCCTGGGGGGCGTACTGGTTCAGAATGACCTTCGCTATCCTGACGTTCCCGATCCTGCTCAGCGCTTCCATTATGTCCTCGAGCTTTATGCCGAACTCCTTCCTTAGGATGTTGGGCCCGTCAACGATTAATCCTATCTTCTTCTCGGGCCTCTCCTCCTTCTCTTCCTTCTCCCTTTTCAGTATCCCGAGGAACCTCTCCCTCATTGACCCTCACCGCCCATCGTGATCGTGTAGTCCGCGGCATGCTTCAGGGCCACAGAAAAGCCGGGCTCAACGCCTATGACGATGGTCTCCTTCCCCTTCTCCTTCGCCTTGAGTATGACTGGCAGGAACTCGGCGTTCCTCGTCGCCAGGGCTATGATGTCTATGTTCGGGTTGTAGATCTCCTTCATTGCCTCGACGGCCAGCTTGACGCCCGTCTCGCCGGAAACGACTATCGGCTCAAAGCCCTGGTTGGATACTGCTTCAATGAGGCCCTGGGGGGCGTACTGGTTCAGAATGACCTTCGCGACCCTTATGTCGCCTATCTCCGAGAGGGCCTCCACGAGATCCTCGAGCTTTATGCCGAACTCCTTCCTTAGGATGTTCGGGCCGTCGATCAGGAGGGCTATCCTCTTTCCCCTCCGCACCTTCCTCTTCATCTGACCGATAATCCTCATACCGCTTTTTGTTATCGAGACGATCTTCTCCCATTTTCCTGCCATCGCTGACACCACGGAAATTTGACACGCACTATTGGTAGAAGGAGGTTAAAAAATTACCCCCGCCTAAAGCAATCTCTTGTAGTAGTACCACAGTCCCCTGATTATGTCCCTCAGCTCTATCATCGTAAAGGTCTCGGTTCTCTCTATGAGCTTTGCAGTCTCCTCCCAGCTGTGCGCCTGGAGAACGCGGTAGATGAGGAGTCGTATCTGCCTCTCATCGAGGTAGGGCTTCATCCAGCCGTCGAGAAAGTAGAGCTTCGCTATCGGCTTGACCGCATCGAGGACGGTGTCGTAGGTGAGTACCTTGCCCGTGAAGGCGTCGAGCCTCTTCTTCTGTATCTCCGTCAGGTAGACGGGGTAGTCAACGGCCTCTCCAAAGGGAGTCTCGAAGAGCCAGCGCGCTATTCCCGGTTCGAGCTCGCGGTGCGTGTCGCCAAGCCATTCCGTAAACCGTATCCTGAACTCGTCGTTGGCCTTCTTGATGAGCCTTTTCGCCCTCTCGCTTATCGGCTTGAGGACTATCGCGGTGAACTCCCCGCTGACCGGGTTCCTCGCCGGACTGACGTGCACGACCGCAAAACCGTTCCTTATCCAGAAGCGGACGAGCTCTTCACTGGCCCCGAAGCCAGAGCCAATCCAGTCGAGGCCCCTCTCCCTCGCCTCCCTCTCAAGGAGCTCCAGTGCCTTGCTCCCGAGCCCCATGTCCATCGCGTCAGGATGCGTCGCTATCCTCACTATCCTGTAGCCTTTGAGCCTGGCGAACTCCTTGAGGATGTGGTGCTTGACCATCATGTCCGGGATTATGTTCCCCCTCGGCTTGTAGCCCTTCGCCATCTTCTCTATGACGCCCTTGGGGATGTTCCCTTCCCTGGCTATCTGCACGGCCGTCACTATCTTGCCGTTCTTCAGCCGGAGCACGCGCGCCTCATGATGGGGGGCATCGGCTAAAAGCGCGACGTCACTCGGCCTGTTGCGGTAGTGGGCTAAGATGTAGATCCCGACGAAGTGCCTCAGCTCTGGCCTGTCGTTCTCGAACCAGTCGTCCAGATCCGGCTTCTCCAGGTAGACCTCCTTGTTTCTGATCAGCTCGTAATCCTCCTCGGTGAGCTCGACCGGCTCCGCGTCGAGGAGGAGGACGTCGAAGAGCCACTTCTCAATCGGGTCGCCCGGGGCGTAGCGGATCGGCTCGTTCATGTGGAGCTCCGTGAACTCGCGTTTTTCGCGGGCCTTCTTAAGGAACTTCACGGAAAAGCCCCTTCCCGCTCCTTCGTAGCCGTGCACAGTTGAGGAGTAGACGACGCGGGGTTTGCTCAGGTATTTGTGGAGGATGGGTACGTGGATCCCCGCGGCTTCGTCAATCACGTAGAGGTCGGCGCTCCCCTTGTAGCCCTCGGCCGGCGGGTAGTAGCGGAGAGACACACCTTCGCTGCGGAGCTCCGTTATGAGCTCGCCATCTCCAGCGGCCTCGGGGTTTAAGCCGAGCTTTTCGAGAGCTTTTTTTGCAAAGCGGAAGAGCGACTGGACGTTCTCAGGCTCCGGGGCGGTTACGATTACGTTGGCCCCTCCCCCGAGGGCGAGGGCCAGGCCGACGGCCGCTATGCCGACGGAAACGCTCTTTCCCCTGCCCCTATCGGCGGTGATAACCAACATGCCCTCCCCATTAACCAGCCCCTCAAAGGCCTTCAGAACCTTCACCTGCCCCTCGGTAAGGGCCATCTCGTAGAGCTCCCGCGGAAAAAGCCTCTCCTCCGGAACGGGGATGTTCTTTCTGGCCCTTATCCTCGCCTGGCTCTTGCTTCTCCTCGGCTTTTTCCTTATCTTCCCGCTCTCTGTGATTATGTAGATCCCATCGTGCTCCGCGAACTTCCGTATCAGCCTCCTGTTGAACCTCTTCTTCACGTCGTCTATCGTGTAGGGTGGGGTTACAAGGCTCTTGTGGAAGCCTGTCCACATGCCCTTCCACTTCTCCGGCGGATGACCGAGGATGAACACCAGGCCGCCACCGCGGACGGTCTCGATGATCCTGCCGAGGTCGTTCGGTGAGTAGTCGTAGCTCATGTCCAGGACGAGGAGGTCGTATGTTCTTCCAAGGATGTCGCGGGTGTACTTGAATGTAATCGCCTGGACTTCGGCTTTTGAGCCCGCTACCACATCAAAGTGCTTTCTGAAGGCCTCGTAGCGCTTCCTCCCAAAGGTGTCCTCCCCGAGGGCGTCGGTGGCGTAGAGAACCTTCACGCTGTCCTCGTCCTCACCCCTCAGGCGCTTCTCAATGAGCTCCCGGAGGATCCCGCTGAGAACCCTCGCGGAGGCCCCGGCGAGGATCCCGGCCAGCTCCGCTTTTCTGAGCGTGTCCCCCTCGATGAGCACGATTCTCCTATGGAACCTCTCAAGGGCCTGCGCCAAGGCCGTCTCGGTGAGCTTCAGCACATGATCCTTGATCCTCTCGCCCTTGGCGTAGTCTCTCACTTCCTTATCAAAGCGAACCTTAACCGTCATCTCTCCTCCCCCGATAAAGGGGAGAGGGAGAACTTAAAAAGGTGTGCGTCAGCCTTCGAAGATGAGATTCAGCTCAACGCAGCTTGAGTTCCGGGCCCTCTCAACGTCTCCTTTGAGGTATCTCGACCAGCTTTCCTCCATGACCCTCCACGCGAGGCTTTCAGGTATCCGCCCACCGGACAGCTTTTCAACGTCCTCAACGACCTCTTTCGATACGGCATCGGGGTTCTCTATGACGTAGCCGCTCACCTGGGCCCCCATGACCTTCACGAGGCTCGTGTTCCAGAGGCCAAGAACCAGAGTCCTCTCGCGCAGGCGCTCAATGAACTGACGGGCCCTCCTGGCATCGGTCACGAACAGAACCCCCTCCTTCCCATTGTACAGCCTGCTCTTGGAGTAGACGGCCTCCCTTCTGAATTCCAGCACGGCGCTGTAAGCGGTCCCTCCCTTTACCAGGTAGCCCAGTGAGCGGCATGTTGCGTTCGGCATCTCACCTTCCCTGAATTGGGGCAGGTGCGTGGACTTCGAACGATAGAGTTTGACCCCAAGGGGCACGAGGAGGAGGATGAGGAGTGCGATGACGATGGCTTTCTTCGATCCTACTCCCCCGCCCAGCCTGCCCACCAGCGTGAGGGGCACTAAAATGCCCGCGGTGAGGAGGATAAGGAAGAGCAGGAGGGCCCAGAGGAGGTCCCAGTTCTCCTTTATGAAGAGGAGGGGCTGGCCGGGCTTTATCACGATGGCGGTTAGGTTGCTCCCCCTCTCAACCTCGTTCAGCCTGGCCCGATCAATCCATGAGAGCGCCATCTGAAACTCGGCGTCTTCGAGGGCCGTCTCGTTCCCGCTCGAAAGGTAGTTCAGGAGGGAGTCAACGCTCCAGTTCAGGTCGTGGAGATAAACGTGCCGCTCTACGTCGGATAGGGAGTAGCTTTTACTGGCCCCCTTCCACCTCCCCCGAACGTAAACTACGTAGGCGGCTTCTTCCTCGCTGTAATGATAGCCCTCTATGCCCTTCAAACTATTGAAGAAGGCCGCGGGATCGGCCGGTTTTACCGTTTTGAAATACCCGGCTTCAACGCTCATGACCGGAAACTTTTCGAGCTCCCTGCCGACTTTCTCGTAGGAGATCTCCTGATAAACGGGAATTAGCAAAATTAAGGCTATGAGTAGGGCAATCAATACCATTGCCTTCCCTTTGCTCATAAGCATCCCCTAAGCCTGACCTCTTCTTCGCCGTGAACGGCGAGGGTTCTAACGAGTTAACCCCTCGCTAAGGGCGGGGAAGTTTACGGGCACTCATTCACCTACTCCCGTTACCGGTTTCGGTTCAGTCCGAAGGCACGGTCTCGTGCCCGTTACCCCTAACTAAAGCCGGATTGGGGTTATTGCTTCAGAGGCCACTCTTAGAGTTTTTAACTGTTCAACGGCAGTCTTTTGAAGACGCCTTCCGGCGTCAAACCCTCCAATGCTGGAGGGTAACGTGAAGCCCATCATCTCATCGGGTTGTTCTTGAGTGGCCTCTTCGAGGCCTTACCACACTCCAAAGTTTAAAAGGGTTTCGACTGTTGGAAAGCTGAATTGCTGATTACTGAATCCCCATCCTAAAGGGTGAGGCTTTCAAAGGAAAAGGATAAGGTGGCAGCGTATAAAAACTTCATTGCAACAATCATCGAAACGCTAAGTTTTTATATGAAAAAGATCGAACTAATTCGGTGATTCTAATGCCGAAAGGCCTCACCGAGAGGGACCTCGGAAAGTTCAAGCTCGTTGGGAACGTGGACGCCTTCAAAAGAAAGCTCGTTTTCCAGGTGACGGAGATAAGCCTTGAAAAGGACGACTACTTCTCAAGGCTCTACCTCTACGACGGGAGAAAAGTTAGGTCCTTCACCGCTGGAAAGAAGGACGGGAACCCGTGTTTCTCACCGGACGGAAAGTTCGTGGCGTTTACCTCGAAGCGCAACAAGGAGAGCAAAGAAGCCGAGCTCTACGTTATCCCCACAGGCGGCGGAGAGGCAAGGCTCTTGGCGAAGTTCAAGTATGGAATTCAGAACCTACGCTTCACGGAGGACGGGAAAAGAATAGCCGTTGTAACCCCCATCGATATCGAGAGGAAGCCCAGAGACGATGTTCACGTCATCAAGGAGATCCCCTTCTGGTTCAACGGCGTCGGCTGGGTCTACGGGAGGAGGAGCGTCGTTTATCTGGTGGACGTTGAAACCGGACGGAAGAGGCGCGTAACGCCAAAGAACCTCGACGTATCTCAAATCCGCTTCCACAGAGGGAAGCTCTACTTTACCGCCCAGGAAGACCGCGAGAGAAAGCCGATGGTCAGCGACCTCTACGCCCTTGAGGGCAGGAAGGCAAAGCGCCTAACCCCTGGTGAATGGGACGTCTCCGACTTCATCCCGCTCGATGACGGGACCTTCATCCTCAAGGCTAACACGCGCGAGCGCGGAATCCCCACCAACATGCACATCTACCACTACAGCCCCCAAACCGGAGAGATGAGGAAGCTCACAAAAGACCTCGACCGCTCCGCTTACAACTCACTCAACTGCGACGTTCGCGGCTCTCAGAGGGCGGAGTTAGCTTTTAAGGACGGCTGGGTTTATTATATAGCCACCGACGGGCCGAGGGCGAACCTCTTCCGCGTGAGCCTTGGGGGGAGGATAGAGCGCGTTGTTAGCGGTGACAGAAGCGTCGAGAGCTTTGCCATGGGAGACTACATAGCCTTTACCGCCCAGGACGCCGTAACACCCACCGAGCTCTACCTCCTCAGGGACGGAAAGGAGAGAAAGCTTACTGACTTCAACGGCTGGATTAAGGAATATGCCCTCTCCAAGCCAGAGCACTTTAAGGTCAAGGCCAGTGACGGCGTTGAGATAGACGCCTGGGTCATGAAACCCGTTGGCTTTAGGCCAGGAAGGAAATACCCCGCGGTTCTCGAAATCCACGGCGGGCCTAAAACAGCTTACGGCTACTCCTTCATGCACGAGTTCCACGTTTTGACTTCCAAGGGCTTCGCCGTGATCTTCTCAAACCCGCGCGGAAGCGACGGCTACGGCGAGGAGTTCGCGGACATAAGGGGGCACTACGGCGAGCGCGATTACCAAGATCTCATGGAGGTCGTCGATGAGGCTGTGAAGCGCTTTGACTTCATAGATGAAGAGAGGATGGGCGTCACCGGCGGCTCCTACGGCGGATTCATGACGAACTGGATAGTCGGACACACGAATCGCTTTAAGGCCGCTGTCACGCAGCGCTCAATCTCAAACTGGACGAGCTTCTTTGGAACGACCGATATAGGCTACTTCTTCGCCCCGGACCAGATTGGTTCCGATCCATGGGGCAATACCGAGGGTTACTGGGAAAAGAGCCCGCTGAAGTACGCTCCCAACGTTGAGACGCCTCTGCTGATAATCCACTCGACCGAGGACTACCGCTGCTGGCTTGCCGAAGGTTTGCAGCTCTTCACGGCCCTCAGATACCTCGGCAAGACCGTTGAGTTGGCCCTCTTCCCGGGCGAGAACCACGACTTAAGCAGGGGCGGAAAGCCGAAACACCGCGTGAGAAGGCTTGAGCTCATTGCTGGGTGGATGGAGAGATGGCTCAAGACTAAAGCTTCTCGACCCTCCTCTTAATCTCCTCCACCCACCCCTCTCTCTGCGTAGAACTTCCCAGCGCACCTCCTCTGGGCGGGTATAGGAGACCAAGGGCGAGAAGCATTAGGGTGAGGACAGCGGGATCCGGGTTGAACAGGTGACCCACGGCGAAGGCTAAAGCAGTGTTGAGGGCAAAACCCCCGCACTGAGATTCTTGACGATTGAATCGCTGTCAATATGCCCCAAATCCACGCATCTTCACTGACCGTTGCCTGGGGATAGAGGGCCAGAGTCCAGGGGAACCATGATAAGCCCGAGCAGAAGGTCAGCTTCAGTCTCTTCAGCTCGTGGAGAGACTTTTTGCGGGCAACACTCCAAACCGAGTAAGAGTGCAGCCCCGAGAGATAGAGGAGAGTCATCGCTAAGATGGCGCTGATCCCCTGGCCAACAGCCATGTCGCCCTCAGAGTGTTCCACGGAGCCGAGGGAGTAGAGGATCCGGTCTGAGATTAGGTCGTAGCTCATTAACAGGAAAAAACCTGCAACTGAGATGGTGGTGGCAACGAGGAGCAGTTTGAGCTCTTCCCTGAAATAGCGTCCCTTAGTTCTTCCGACAGCGTATACAGCAGTCCTCACACTGCCGACGATAGCGAATAAGAAAAGCATGAGCAGAAAAATCCTCCTGACAGTTACGCTCTCGTTACTGCCGTTTTCATGGAGTATCATGAAGTAACGGTATTTTCCTTCCCAGAGAAGGCCCACCTTACATCGCCCAAAAACGGGCCGTTGTAATCGCTCGTTATCAGGAAAAGTGCGTTTTCCAGAGAGAACTTCACCTTCACGGGTGGCCTGAACCAGACGGGCTTTCCGTCCCGCCACACGATTCTTGCCCTCGTATAGGATGGTTTCACCAGGTTCAAGCTTAACGCCGTCCAGTGAGCTGACGTAGATGGCCAGCTTTTCATCTGCGCTCCCGTTCAGTGTGCAAACCAATGGTTTGCCAATCTTGTCTATCCGGGATGCGCTCCGTTGTCCAAACTTCACTGTTCAAAGGGATCCCATCGAAGGAATTTAAATAGAGCTCAACGCCCTCGTTCCGTTCCCCGGAGAGGGTACAGCTCAAACGTGGTTATCGCATGAAATACTCAGCCCCGCAACGACCGGTGAGATGAAGAGCACCGTTATGACCGCCGCAACAGCCCTCATTTAACTCCAATGTAGTTAGGATATAAAACTTTTTAAAGTTATCCACAATATGAGATACCATGCGAAAGGCGGCCATCTTTGGAATCATCATTCTCACTCTGCTCCCCTTCACCTTAAGAGGGACCGGCGCGCAGAACGTCCCCAGTATAGGGGGCCTCTCCCTCACCTGTAGAAGTTTTACAATGAAAGGGGAGTGGGTCAGGCATTCAGGTTTAGACATAGCGGTCGAGGGGGAGTGCAGTGCAGTCCTCATCAATCCAACCAACACGAGCGTCAAGTACGATTACACTTACTGGAAAACACTGGGGTTCACTCCCAAGGGCGTAGACTTTGGACGCTACTTCATCGAGCTTCTGAGGGCATGGGTGGAACCTGAGGGGACCCTAAGGTATAACCTGTCCATGAGGGGAGAATTTAAAGGGGTAACAGCCTTTGCTAAGTTAGTAATGTCCAGGCGGGTCCTGATATCTGGAAAGGGAGAGGTAGAGGCGGTAGACAAGAGGGATCGGATAACGCTCCTTCCCTTCAGCGTTAACGTCGCTGTCCCCGTTAGAATCGAATGGGGCAGTGTGCTCCTCGTGATCTCGGCGTTACTCGTGTTTTTTCTCTGGTTCGTGCTCGGATTCTCCATGGCAGTTGCAACGAGGAGAGAAGAAGCCAAGGTTACGGGATGGAGTGTTCTGGCGTCGTATGGGATCATAGCAATCCCTTTCACAGGGTTGATAATGACCCTCAACATGGAAACCCAGTTCTTCGCCCTCGTATCCATGGAGTTCCTGTGGCTGGGAATATGGCTCTCCACGGCGAACAGGACGACACCGGAAAAGCCAGGTAGCTTCACAAAGCTCTTAGGTAATGCAGTTCTCCTTCTCTTGGGGCTTTCCGTATTAGCGGCGATCTCAGGGGGTTACGTTGAAGGAAACCCAGAGGTCACGGGGGGAATAATTTTCCTGATAGTCCTCCTACTCGGAGCTTCGCATTACATCTTAAACGGGATTCTCGGGAAGGATGAAAAAACGGGCAGGATACCCCGAATAGAAACCTTCCCCCTTGGCATTGCGCTTTTGCTCTCAGCTTATCCGGTCTTAGTGGTGTTCATACTGGCTGGATGGAGAACAGGATTTTTGGAGGCTTTATTCACAACGGCCCTGCTGTTCGCAGTGGGCTTGCGACTAACGAGGAAAGCGGAAAAGAGCCGGAAGACCGGGCTTCAAAGCGTGTAATCCAAAACCCTCTTGGCCTCTTCGATGTGCTCGGGGTAGACGTTCCTGATCTCAGGGTGGAGCGCCTTGATGACCCTCCCAATGAGCACAAAGAGCGTTCCCGTTATGATCGGGAGCTCGTTAACAACGTCCTCTTCGAGCGGAATATCACTGGGTATTTTCTTGAGGACGTACTTCCTTATGGGTTCGATCTGAACTTTCTCGTCTTCTATGACCGCTCTAAAAAGGTTCATGCTGTTCTTGAAGCCCTTGGTAATCGGGATGTGGCGCATCTTTATGGTGCTTGAGCGCTCTGCCTTAGCGTTCTCGTAGGCAACCTCGAAGAGGTCGGCCAGCTTCTTCTCAACGATCTCCATCATCTCCTCGGCCCTCGGCTTGATGACCGCGAGCTCGCAGATCCTCTTCAATATCTTCTGGAGCTGTGGGTAGGGTATTATCATCTCCGCCATGGCTACCACCTCCGCTCAGGGTTTTCTCAACCCTGGAGGTTTTAGTTACTAAAAGTATTTAAATATTTCGGTGGGAGAATTTTTAAAGGAGCCCCCAAAGAAAGCATCATGCTCGGGCTTATACTCGCCTTCCCGGAGAAGCGCTGGGAGAACTACACGGTACCCGTCAAAGGGGAGCCGGTGCTGAGGCTCACCGAGAAAAGACTCTTGATGAGCAAGAGGATAGACAAGACCCTCACTGTCGTAAGAAGGGACAAACTCAAAGCGTACTCCCTCCACGTTCTGAACCCCGTTCCGGTGAGCGCGAAGAATAAAATGGAGGCCCTTCTGAAGGCCCTTCCTGATGAGCCCTTTTTCCTCGTTGAGGGCAGCATGCCGCTCGTGATGCCATTTCTCGTAAACTACCTCGTGGCGCTCTTCCATGAGAACGAGCCGGAAGCGCTTATACCAGTCTGGAGGGACGGGACGGCTGAGGTGACCCACGCAATCTACGAGCCCGGTCCTTTGAAGAGGGCCATTGGGGCGGCTTTAGCCGAGGGTTACCGGGGTCTGGGAAAAGTCGTGGAGTTCCTCGACTACGAACCGGTCTCGATTGAGGAGCTCTCAAGGAGAAACCCGAAGGTAACGCTGAGCTTTCTCCGGATCAGGAGTCGGATGGACGTTGAGTTTGCCGAGAAAGCGCTGAGCGAACCCCAGTTTTGATGCACAGGTGAATGAGTTGGAAAATCAAAAGTAGATGCCCATCTCCTCGGCTATCTTTCTGAGCCTCTCTATCCTCGCCTCGGTTGGCGGATGGGTGGAGAAGAGGCTCGCTATGCTGAGCCCCCTGAAGGGGTTTATTATGAACATGTGGGCTGTCGCGGGGTTGCCCTTCTTGAGCGGCCGGTAGCGAACGGCCTGCTCTATCTTCATCAGCGCGCTCGCGAGGGCCTGGGGTTTTCCGCTGATCCTCGCGCCGCCCTCGTCGGCGAGGAACTCCCTTGAGCGGCTTATGGCCGCCTGTATGAGCATAGCCGCTATCGGGGCCAGCAGGGCGACGAGGACGGCCGCTAAGACCTCCCCAGCATCGTCCCTGTCCCTGCTGAATCCTCCAAATATCGCTATCCAGCGGGCCCAGTAGGCGAGCTGAATTATCGCCCCGGCCATCGCGGCGGCGACCGTGCCTATCAGGATGTCCCTGTTCTTCACGTGGGTCAGCTCGTGCCCGAGGACGCCCTCAAGCTCGTCCCTGTTGAGTATCCGAAGGAGGCCCCTCGTCACGGCCACGACCGCGTGCTCTGGGTTACGGCCTGTGGCAAAGGCGTTGGGTGTGTCCGTTGGTATTATTGCCACCCTTGGTGTCGGGAGGCCCGCCCTATCGGCGAGCTTTCTCACTATGGCGTAAAGTTCCGGGGCCTCGTGCTCCTCCAAGATCCTCGCCCCGTACCAGGAGAGGACTATCCTGTCGCTGTACCAGTAGGTGATGAAGTTGAAGAACAGCGAGAACAGGAACATCGCAAAGGCCCAGCTCGGTCCGCCGAAGACGTAGCCTATGGCCATCAGCAGGCCGGTGAGGACAGCCATGAGAAGACCGGTCCTGAGCCACATCACAAGACCCATACTCTCACCCCCAGAGAAGATTTGGAAAATTGAAATAAAACATTTTGGGAGGAAGAAAAGGGCTCACATCCCCATGTTCATTCCGCCCATTCCACCCATTCCGCCGGGCATCTCGCCGCCCTGCTTGCCCTCGGACTTGCTGGCCTTGGCGGCTATGACGTCGTCTATGCGGAGGATCATTATCGCTGCCTCGCTCGCGCTCTTGATCGCCTGCTTCACGACCCTAAGCGGAGCAATAACACCGCGCTCAAGCATGTCTGCCGGCTCACCCTCAAAAACATCAACCCCAACACTCGGCCCTCTCTCCTTGTGCGCCGCCACAACCCTGACCATGGTGTCGATCGGGTCGAGACCGGCGTTCTCCGCGAGCGTCCTCGGGATTATCCTGAGGGCCTCGGCAAAGGCCTCAACCGCGAGGGCTTCCTTCCCGCCGACTGCCTTAGCGTACTCGTCCAGCTTAATGGCCAGCTCAATCTCAGGAGCACCGCCTGCCGGGAGTATGGCACCGTCTTCCATGACGTCCTTGGTTACTTTGACTGCGTCTTCAAGAGCGCGCTCGACCTCGTCAACAACATGCTCCGTCCCGCCGCGAATGAGTATTGTCACTGCCTTCGGATTCCTGCAGCCCTCGACGAAAATCATGTTCTCTCCAGCGACCTTCCTCTGCTCAACGAGCTCAGCCTCACCGAGATCCTCACTCGTGAGATCCTTAACATTAGTGACGATCTTCGCGCCAGTGGCTTTCGCGAGCTTCTCCATGTCGCTCTTCTTAACCCTCCTGACCGCCATTATGCCGTATTTCGCGAGGTAGTGCTGTGCTAAATCATCAATGCCCTTCTGGACGAAGACGACGTTGGCACCGACCTCCTTAATCTTGTCAACCATCTCGCGGAGCATGCGCTCCTCCTGCTCAAGAAACGCCTGAAGCTGATCCGGGCTCGTTATGTTGATCTTTGAGTCGGTCTCGGTCTTCTTGACTTCGAGGGCCTCGTTTATGAGGGCTATCTTAGCGTTCTCAACGCGCTTCGGCATCCTCGGGTGGACGACCTCCTTGTCGATGACGACACCGCGGATGAGCTCGCTCTCCTCAACGCTCTCGCCCGGCTTCTTCTCTATCTTTATGTTGTCGATGTCGACCTCGTAGCCCTCCTCCGTCTTCTCGGCCACCTGCCTGACGGCCTCGACGGCGAGCCTTGCGAGGAGCTCCCTGTGGCTTTCAGCGTTCTTTCCGGTTATTGAGGTCATGGCTATCTTGAGGAGGGTCTCCTCGTCCTCCGGATCCACCTTCACGGCCATTTTGTCGAGTATTTCCTGGGCCTTTTCGGCGGCGAGGGTGTAGCCCTTGACTATAACGCTCGGGTGGATGTTCTGGTCGAGTAGCTCCTCGGCCTTCCTGAGGAGTTCTCCGGCGATAACGACAGCGGTAGTCGTTCCATCACCGGCCTCCTTGTCCTGAGTCTTAGCAACCTCAACCATCATCTTAGCAGCAGGGTGCTGGAGGTCTATCTTGTCGAGAATCGTCGCACCGTCGTTCGTGATCACAACGTCCCCGAGGCTGTCGACGAGCATCTTGTCCATTCCCTTCGGCCCGAGGGTTGTTCTTACTGTTTCGGCTATGATCCTGGCCGCGAGGATGTTAAGCCTCTGCGCGTCCTTTCCAACGTACCTCTGCGTCCCCTCAGGCAGAATAACAACCGGCTGACCACTAAGCTGTGCCATCTTTCATCTCCCCCTTCAATTGTTCTTGCGGAAATTGTTCGTCAGTATTCTATAAAAATTTTTGGGTCAAAAATTTCAATTTAAGCCGTTATTATTGAATATATGGCAGAAAATTTGTGGTTAATGGGAGGAAAGGATAAATAGGTGCCGGGTCAGGTTGTGATGGTGGGGGAAGTGGAGCTGATAAAGCAGGGTGCGGAGGCCAAGATATACGCGGCCTACTTTGACGAGTACTTCGGCGTTGAGCTGCTCCCGGGTGAGCGGGTTATCGTAAAGCACAGGATCCCGAAGGGGTACAGGATAAGGGAGATAGACGAGAGGCTGAGGAAGGAGAGAACGGTTAGGGAGGCGAGAATCCTCCACCGTGCCAAGGAAGCCGGGGTGAACTGCCCCTACGTCTACGAGGTGAACCTGAGGGACACGGTGATAGTCATGGAGTTCATCGAGGGGGAGAGGCTTAAAGAGTACCTTGAGGCCATCCCGGTGGGGGAAAGGCTCTCGCTCTGCCGCGAGGTCGGGAGGCAGATAGGAAGGCTCCATTCAGCCGGCATAGTGCACGGCGACCTGACGACGTCCAACATGATACTCCGCCGCGGCTCGGTCTACCTCATAGACTTCGGCCTCGCGGACTTTGACTCGACCCTGGAGGCGAGGGGAGTTGACATGCACCTCCTCAAGCGCGCCATGGAGAGCACCCACTACAAGTGGTTCGAGGAGGGGTTTGATGAGGTTCTGAAGGGCTACGCTGAGGTCATGGGTGAAGCGGCCGCGACTGAAGTCGAGGGGAAGATAGCCGAGATAGAGAGCCGCGGCAGGTACAGGGAGAGGGCATGGGCGGGCGGTAGGGAAGGTTTTTAAAGGCATCCAGGAAGCAGGGTTGGTGGTGTGGGTGAAGTTCAAGGGCAGGGTCTTTGGCGAGACCGCGAGGGTTGAGTTCGAGATAATGACCCTCAAGGAGCTGAGGATAGAAGACCTCAGGGATTTTGACGTTGATTCCCTCAAGATAGAGCTCAGGCCCACTTCCTCCGGTATAAGGGTGGTCGGGGTATGGGAGGGACGGGTTGAGCTCATCGGGCAGGGCGTTAAAAAGGCGATTGCCGAGGCGGGAAAGCTCCGCGAGAGGATTGTGCACAGGATAAAGGCCCGCGCCGATTCAATCCGCTCTGCGATGCTTCAGATGGGCTTTAAGGAGGAGCTCGATGGATACGGGAACACGCTCCGCTTCACCAAGAGGGTCGGGGAGTACGAGATAGCGGTCGTTGTTTCCACAACCGACAACGTTATACGGGTCGAGATATACGGAAACGACCGCAAGGTGATAAGCCCCGAAATCCAGACGGTGTTCAG
>WAKU01000112.1 GCA_015523195.1 Thermococcus sp. | reverse complement strand
GTCCCGGGCTGGGAGAAGTTCGTGAGGAGGCTGCTGGAGAGAAAGAACGCACGGGTGTTCATCACGGGTTCTTCCTCAAAACTGCTCTCGAAGGAAATTGCGACCTCCCTGAGGGGGCGGAGCATGAGCTTTAGGCTCTTCCCCCTCTCCTTCCGCGAGTTCCTTGCCTTCAAGGGGTTCGAGCTCAGAGAACCGCTCATAGAGCCGGAAAGGGGGAAAATTAGAAGATACTTAGAGGAATACATCGAGTACGGCGGCTTTCCGGAGGTAGTGGGCTATTCGCCCCTCCTCAAGATAAGAACCCTCCAGGAGTATCTCGACCTGATAATCTACAGGGATTTAATCGAGAGGTACGGAATCGAGAAAACTGGCGCTATGAAGGGGCTCATACGAGCTATAACCCGCAACTTCGCGAGGAGAACCTCAATAAGGAAACTGCACGGCATGCTCTCGTCGCTCGGTTTGAGCCTCAGCAGAAGCAAGGTTTACGAGTACTTCTCCTACCTTGAGGACATAGGGTTCGTAACCCCAATCAGGAGGTTCCATTTCAGCGAGGTCGAATCCCTCAGGAGCATCCCCAAGCTTTACGTCGCAGATACGGGGCTCCCGACGGTCTTCGGGGTTAAGGATATTGGCCACAGGATGGAGAACATGGTGGCTATTGAGCTCCTCAGGAGGAAGTACTACCGGGAGCCGAGGCTTAACGTCAATTACTGGATGGACAGCAGGGGAGAAGTTGACTTCGTCGTCTCACTCGGCTTTGCCGTTAAGGAACTCATCCAGGTGAGCTACGACGTTGAAGAGCCCGAGACGAAGCGGAGGGAGGTGGACGCCCTCCTTCGGGCCTCAAAAGCGTTGAAGTGTGATAACCCGACCGTCATCACCTGGGATTACGAAGGTGTTGAAATCCACAGGGGCAGGAGGATAAAGTTCATCCCGCTGTGGAAGTGGCTTTTGGGGGCATAAAACTTTGTCAGGAGAACTCCCTTAATCCACCGCTCCACCCTATATCACTGGGATGGCTTTGTTGAAAAAATCTTTAAACTATTTTTGTTTTGTAACCCCTGTGATGCTGATGAGGCCCACTATCCTCAAGGGTGAAAAGGTCTCGCTGGGCGTAATCCTCAGAGAAGACATTCCAAAAATCTGGGAATGGAAAAACGACAGGGAGGTTACCAGAAGTCTCGCCGATCCCTCGGATGTTTCGACGCTTGAGGAGTGGGAAAAGTGGTACGAGAACCTGGCAAGCAAAAAGCCGACCAAAAGGGCCTTTGCAATACTCAACGAGGAAAGTAAAATCGTTGGGATTGTCATCGTGAGCAGAATAGATTTCAGGAACGGGACAGCGGAGATAGGATATTTCCTGGGAAAGGAATACTGGAATAGGGGCTATGCAAGTGAGGCAGTAAAGCTAATCCTGGAGTACTGCTTCCGCTACATGAACCTGCGCAAGGTCTTTGCAAGAACCTATGAGAACAACGTTGCCTCAATAAGGGTTCTTGAGAAAAACGGCTTCAGGCTGGTTGGAAAGTTAAGAAAGCACATGTGGACGCCAGAGGGGTACGTTGATGTGCTGTTTTATGACATAATGCGGGAAGAGTGGAAGGCTTCAACTGGATTAAGTGAGAGGCAAAATGGGTGAGATTTCACAGGAAGCACGTCTGGAGCGATGGGAAATACCTGGATGAGCTGGTCTATGAGCGTTTCAAGGATTCTCCCTCCAGAGACCAGAAAAGAGCAAACCCGCAAGGTTCGCTGACGAGTGGAAGGCGAAGGCGGTAAGAAGGGAACCGCTGAGCGCGAAGAGGTAGCCAACGATTAGCCCCATTAGGAAAGCTCCGCCCGCTACATAGGCCTTCCCACTGGAAGTTCCCTCGAAGACCATCCAGTGCGGGAGAGCGAAGAGAAGAGCCGAAAATCCAATAGCGCCCCAGAACTGGTCGTGGATTAGGAGGTAGCCTTCAATCAAGGCCCTGTTGAGGCTCTCCTCGGCGAGGGGAGCGAGGATGAGAAGGAGTAAGGCCCTCCAGAGGAAGCCAGCTGGAAGAAACTCCGGCATTTCGGCCTTTTCGGCTTTTCCCAGGAGGGCTTTTTCTCCGAGGTTTAGGGTTAGGGAGAGGAGAAACCCGAGGACAGTTGCCTGGAGGAGGTAGACTGGCCTAAAGCCGAGCGGAATTCTGAGGAGAGAAATCAAGGTGAGCGACAGGAGGAGGAACGCGCCCTGTATGCCTGCCCCAGCAAAGTCCTTCCCCCTCTTCGCCAGGAGTGATCCAAAGCTTGAGGAAGGCAGGAAGACCGCCAGCCAGAGCAGGAAAGCGTACAGGTATTCAATCACCATCCACCACCTCCCGGAGGATTCTCATAGCTTTCTCCAGCTCCTCTGTGCCCTTCTCGCTCAGCTCCACGAACTTCCTCGGCCTTTTGCCGAAGCCGTAGTAGGTTTTTACTATCTCGGCCTTTTCGAGGGCCTTGAGGTGGAAGTCGAGGTTTCCCGGGGTCATCTTCAGCGCCCTGGCAAGCTCGATGAACGTTGTCCTCTCACGGGAGAGGAGGTAGAGGGCTATGGCTAACCTCGTCGGGTTCCCGAGCGGTGAGTTTGAAAGCTCCCTGAGCTTCTCAGCCCTCATCTCACTCCCTCATGGCCCTTCTGATGTGGAGGAAAGCCGCGAAGGAGAAGGCGGATGAGATCACCATGACAGCGAAGGCCATCTCCTGAACCGGAAGTTTGCCGGCCAAATAGGCCGAGGAGAGGATTATGGCACCTGCCAGCACCATCTCGGACTGTGCCCTGCGGTGAAACGATAAATCAACTGCCACCATGAGGAGGAGCGCAAGACCGACGAAGAGGAGCATGCCCTTCCCACCCGTGCCGTAGAGATAGCTCGCCACGAAAAAGGCCGCAAACCACACGAGAATCTGAGAGACCGCGTAGGAGGGCTTCTTCTCACGCCTCCTCCCGAGGACGCGCTCTATGGCCTCGACCTTTCCGAAAACTCGGGTGTTCTCTATCAGGAACCAGGCGACGAAGAGGAGCGAGATTGTTACTGAGACGTAGTCTGACTCTAATCCAGCGTACTTAACCAGTATCAAGTTGAGGAGGTACATGAAGGCAATTGCAAAGCTCCAGAAGATGAACGGAAAGGCAAGGTAAACCCTCTTGGCTAAGTTCAGCTCGTCCTCGACGGTTTTAAGGGCCTCCGCAAGCTCCTCAACTTTCTCCATGCCCACCACCGTTCCAACTTCGCGCTCCACCTATTTATAACCCGCTGGAAGTCTGGGGAACAGAGCTAAGCTTTTAACGTCCTGCTCATACCTGCACCCATGAACCGCCGCCTCTACAACCTTCACCTGCTTACCTCAGCTCTCAGAATAGCTGGCGACGCCATCGAGAGCGTTGCCCTGCCCTGGAGCCTCCTAAATAGCACAGGCTCGCTGGTGAGCATAGGCGGTTACGCCCTCTTCACGCACATCCCCTGGGTCCTCCTGCCTCCCCTCCTCGGCAGAACCCTTGATAAAACCGGGAAGAAAGTTCGACTGGCGTTCTTAGCTCTGCTCCTTCAGGCCTTTTTAGCAGTCCTCATAATCCCACTATCCCGTAACGTCTGGGCCTTCTACCTCGTTGTTTCAGGCATTTCAGCCCTCGACATCCTCCACCGCTACTACGGCTTCTCGCTCATAGCGTCAATAACATCCGAGGAAAGTGAACTCCAGAGGCTGAACGCAACGCTGGCAACGGTCGGAAACGCGGTCTCGCTGGTGGCCTTTCCAGTTGCGGGGGTTTTAGCGTACCGCTTCGGAGTGAGGGCGATGCTCCTCGATGCGGTTCTCCTTCTCGTCGGGGCCGTGAGCCTGCTTCCTTACCTCGGCCTTGAGCTCACACCGGAGCGTGCAGGTGAGACAGAGGCAGCTAACAGACCTCCAGCCCCCAGCAGAAAACTCGTTCTCGGTGTTTTAGCCTCGGTTCTGCTCTTCAACTTCGCCCTTGGCTCCTTCAGGATATTCGTCTTCGCCTCGCTGAGGGCGCTTAACAGGGGAGAGGTTCTCTACGGAGTCCTCCAGTCCCTCACGACGGCTGGAAGCCTCGCGGCGGTTGCCGGGCTGACTTACGTAGCTATCAGAAAAAGAGCGGGATTGGAAAGACCGCTTATAGCCGGGATGCTCCTCCAGAGTGGGG
>WAKU01000111.1 GCA_015523195.1 Thermococcus sp. | reverse complement strand
GGAGTTAAGGCGAAGGATCTGCCGGAGCTCTGGAACGAGGAGATGGAGCGTCTCTTAGGCATAAGGCCGAAGACCTACGCGGAAGGAATCCTTCAGGACATCCACTGGGCGCACGGGACGATAGGCTACTTCCCGACCTACAGCATCGGAACGCTCCTCGCGGCCCAGTACTACTACCACATCAGGCGCGACATCCCGGACTTTGAGGAGAAGGTAGCCAAAGCCGAGTTCGAGCCGATAAAGGCCTGGCTCAGGGAGAAGATCCACCGCTGGGGAAGCATCTACCCGCCTAAGGAACTCCTGAGGAAGGCCATCGGAGAAGAGCTGGACCCGGACTACTTCATCCGCTGGGTGAAGGAGAGGTATCTGTGATTTACAGCTTTGCCACTCTTATTTTATCTTCGTGAATGCTCACGATTTTTCCTTTGAAGTCAATGTCCAGCTCTAAGACTGCATGGAGTTTTGAATAAATGTACTCAATGCTCTTCGGTGGAAACCTCAGAAGGATAAGTCCCGGAATCGTGATGTTCTCAACAAAAATAACCATCCCAAAGTCTTTGTCGAACGTTATAAGGATTCTATCCTCCGTGGCAGCAATTCGGGCAACTTCCTCGTCAGCTATACCCCTCTTGACTTCGTAGATAGATGTTATGTCAAAGCCGTTCTCTCTTAGGCGTTTGACAACTGGGTAGGGTATATTTTCATCAGCCAGAAACTTCAACGTACTGCTCCTCCTTTAATATCCTGCTGGCGTACCGTATTGCGGCAAGTATGTCCTCTTTTGTCAGCTGAGGGTAGCCCTCGAGTATCTCCTCAAAGCTCCACCCGTTGGCCAGGAGCTCCAGTATGAAGTAAACCGGAATTCTCGTCCCCCTGATGACGGGCTTTCCGCCCATTTTCTTGGGGTTTATCTCGATCCTGTCGTCAATCATCATGTTCGTATCTTGGAGATAAAGCTTAAAGGGTTTTTGTTATTCTTTCCACGTTCCAATAATGTTCCTTATCAGTTCCTGGAACTCATTCTCCCCGGGTTTGTTTGGAAATACCTGCTCTATTACCTTGTACCCCTCACATTCGAGTTTATACTTGTAATCAGGTTGTGTTTCCTCAATTGCAGCTACGATGAATTTGGTGTTCTCAAACATTTTGTGGGGAATTTGGCCCGGTATTCCAAGAGCTGTCTTAGGTCGCCCTGAGTCATCTCGACCTTTGCGTCTATTAGAACCGCCCTATCTGGTGGGTTTTTGAGGATATCTCCTCTTGAGTGATACTTCCCTTTGAAAATCATGATGTCGGGTTTCACGTGGATTCTCTTTATTTTTGTACCCTTAAGCAAAGCTATTACTCCTCTCATAACAACTTCAAACCAGTCTTCAATTGAGAACTGATACCATACTGTAACTGGAGGGCTGATTTTGTCAGCTATCAACGTTGGCCAATCTTCATGCGTTATCCGGAGAGTCATTTCTTTGGTTGAGGGTTCGAGAATGGAGTCAATAACTAGCATTAAAACGTAAAACTCGTGTGCAAACCGGATTTTCTCCTTTAGAGACCTTGCTCGACTTCTAGGGTTGGGAAATACTAATGAAGTGAGTTTTCCGAGCTCTGGGTTATGATAAACCTCGTCTCCTCTGGCTCCTTGTATATACATGCACAAATTCAGCTTCTTTTCTATTTCCCTCACTCTCTCGATGAGAAGTGGAACCTTTCTTTCGTATTCTTGGAGGGCATTGTACTCATCTCCGAGAATTTCGAATTCATAGTGCATAAGCGAATTTAAGTTCTTGACAACCTCTCGGGTGAGTGTTCTCTCCCGAAAGTCCACCTGGTAGATTTCGGGATAGAAATATCCGCTATTTGAAAAACCAAACTCTATGAATTCTACCCTCTGACCAAGCATTGCTTCTGCTTCTTGAATTGGGATTTCGTAAGTGACGTCTCCATATTCCTTGTTTGACTGTCTAAGGAACCTAGAGATGTGCACAAGCTTGGAACCCCTAATAAGGTATATGTACTCCCCTCCTCTGGAGCTCTTGTGGGTTTCTCTCACTATGAGATGGCTATTTCCAAGCTTAATGGTCATTTAGTTCACCATCTTGGTTAAAGCGTATCAATTTTTAACGTTTTTCAGCGAGGGATAATGCTTAAATACGATGCATGCATTCAGTGTATTGGTGATGTAGATGGTCAAAACCATCACGATATCCGACGACGTTTACAAAGAGCTCCTCCGCATTAAGGGAGATAAGTCCTTCAGCGAGCTTTTTAGAGAGCTTTTAAGGGAGAAAAAGGGCAACGCCTATGCTCTGCTACACATCGCTGGAATCCTGAACGAGGAGGAGTATGAAGAGGCCAAAAAGAGAATTAAAGAGCTTGAGGAGGCGTTTGACGAATGGGGGCAGTCCTTGATACGAACGTGATAATTGAAATAGCCAGGGATAACAAGGACGTGCTCAATGCCGTGTTAGAATTTGACAAAACCTTCTACGTGACTTCCATAACGCGCTTTGAACTTCTGGTTGGACTCCCTAAAAAAGATGAGCTGATATGGCTTGGCTCTCTCATTGAGCTTCCCTTTGAGGGAAAATCCGCTGAAATGGCCGCTTACCTTTACAGAAAGCTGAAGGAAAAGGGAACCCCAATGGGATTGAGAGACCTCTTCATCGGTGCCGTTTGTCTCGCCAACGACCTGCCACTGATAACGCTCGATGGCGACTTCGAGGTACTGAAAGAGTTCGGACTCTCAGTCAAGCTAATTAGATAATCCGCTCAGTCCTCAACCTCAAACCTCAGCATCTCATCCCTCTTCAGAACACCTATTCCGGCCTTCCTTCCGAGGACTTCAACAACCACCACCCAGTCCGGGCTGGAGAGGTTCACTTTCAAACCGCGCTTCTCCACGATTCTGGAGCCAACGACTCTCTCAATCTCCTTCTCGCGGAGCTTCCTGTTCCCCCTTACCTTCGCCCTCACCGCAAAGCTTCCAGTTTTTCCTTCCATGAGCTCGACGGCCTTCTCCTCGATCTCCTCAAGTTTAGCGGGCAGGAGGTGATCCAATGGAGTAACCCTCTGGAGCGCCTGCGTTTCAAAGGAAAGAAGCCTTTTTATTGCCTCATCCCTGCCCAGCGGCGTCTCGGCTATGAGAACCCCCCTCCACTCGGTTCCCCTGACGTGAACCCTGCCAAGGGCCCACTCAAGTTCGAGTATCGCGTCCCCCTCCCTGCCCGGCGGGCACGTCGCTACGAGAAAGACCATCTCCCCCACCATCGGACAAACTTTTATATTTCCAAAGACGAATTAATCCGGGTGACTTAAATGGAAGACGAACTTAAAGTTTATCCCTCTCAGATTTACACGGTTTACGGCCTGTCCCGCAACCCCTTTGAGCAGCTCGCGAGCGAGGGCATAGAGGACGTTGAGGCGATCCACGTCTACCAGGAAGTAGATATGAAGCTCTCCACCATAGTCTCCGAGGTTATAGGGAACAAGAGCTCAATAGCCATGAGCATAGTCGGCCCCCTGGGGATGGGGAAGACCCAGAGGTTAAAGAGCATAGCGAAGGCCATAGAGAAGGAGGGGGGAAAGGCAATATACGTGAAGGTGGATACAAACGACATACTCAAGCTGACCAGGGACATATTCTACGCGCTCAAGCCCCCGAGGAGCAGGACGAACATCTTCCTTGAAAACCTGAGCAGGAAGCTCGGCTTCATAGACCGCCTTGAGAAGATGCTCAGCGACACGAAGGAGTACAAGAGCAGGGACATCGCCGAGATGCTCGTCAAACAGCTCTCAAGGTTTCCCCACTCTACACTCCTGCTCGACGAGCTCGAAAACATGCAGAGCGCGAGGGAGCACGAGAAGATACAGTTCTTTGAGATGCTGAGGCACGTCATAAGCACGATGCCCCCCGGCTGCATAGTCGCCTTCGCCTGCATACCTGAGGCCTACGAGGAGTACACCAAGATATTCCCGGCCTTCTTCATGCGCCTGCACTACGAGTTCAGGCTCAGGCCGATGAGCGTCGAGGAGACCTTTGAGCTGGTGAAGAAGAGGCTCAACAGGGTTCGCGTAAAGGACACCGACGACCCGCTCTACCCCTTCACCGAGGAGGCCCTCAGGATGATCCACGACCTGGCCAGGGGGAACCCGAGGCAGATCCTCCGCCTGCTCCACTACGTCCTGAGCGAGGCCGCAAAGAGGGCCTTCGACCCGATTGACGAGCTCGTCGTCACGACCATCCTTGAAGAGCCGAAGAGCCTTGAGGAGTACATCAGGAGGGTTCCCAAGGACTACCGCGACCTTGTGGAGGCCATCGTCTACACATTCAACGGGGGCCCTGTCAGCTACATAACGATAGCCAAGGAGCTGAAGAAACCGGCCAACATCGTTTACGAGTCCCTGAACCGGCTCGTCACCATCGGGTTCCTCGTCGGCGACCCCGGGGGAAACTATAAGGTGCCGAACTACGTCAGGAAGTTCCTCGGGGAGGAGAGCTGATGCCGAACTACGACGTCCACGTGCTCTCGGGGATAGTGAGCTATCCAGCGGTGGTCGTCCTGGCCGGCCTGCTCTCACCAACCCTCCACTTCGGTCTTACGCCCACGGCCCTAATCCTCGGCTACGCCCTCTACGTACTTGGCAGCGACCTGCCCGACATGGACCACCCGAACGCCCTGATACACAGGGGGACGAAGCCCATAGTCAGCGTCTCGGTCGGCGGTGCGGTCTACCTCTGGGTCATCCGCTACCTTCACCTCGGGGCCGAGTGGCTCAACCAGGGTGCGGCGTGGGCTGTGGGGGCGGTCGGGGCGTTCATAGCGTGGTTCGGCTTTACCGCGGTTATGCCGAGGCACAGGGGGGTCGTCCACTCCCTCTTCTTCGCCGCGATCTACGGGTTTTTAGCGTTCCTCTTAGCTGGGTACGGTCTTGGGATGCGCTTCGGGGAAGCCCTGTACTCGGGCTTCGCCGCCTTCTCCGGGTACACCCTGCACCTAACGCTCGACGGATCGCTTAAGCTTGTTTAATATTACCCAATTCTGTGCAACAACCCTTTTAAATAGGGAACGTTAGGAAAGGCCCGGAGGTGGGAAAAGTGTTCAGTCTCGGTGGCTTTTCACGTGGTGGAGAGTACGAGAGCAAGACCTGGGACGTACTCATAATCGGAGCTGGACCGGCTGGCTTCACTGCGGCAGTGTACGCGGCGCGCTTCGGCCTCGAAACCATCATCATAAGCAAGGATCTCGGGGGAAACATGGCGCTCACGGATATCATAGAGAACTATCCGGGCTTCCCGGAGGGGGTAAGCGGTCCGGAGCTGACGAACAGGATGCACGAACAGGTGAAGAAGCTGGGAGTCGAGGTCATCTTCGACGAGGTCGAGAGGATAGACCCGGCCGAGTGCGCCTACTACGAGGGGCCCTGCAAGTTCAGGGTCAGGACGGCCAACGGCAAGGAGTACAAGGGGAGAACGATAATCATAGCCGTCGGAGCGGCCCCGAGGAAGCTGAGGGTTCCTGGCGAGGAAGAACTTACGGGAAGGGGCGTCTCCTACTGCGCCACCTGCGACGGCCCCCTGTTCAAAGGGAAGAAGGTTATAGTTGTCGGAGGGGGGAACACCGCCCTTCAGGAGGCGCTTTACCTGAAGAGCATAGGCGTCGACGTTACGCTCGTTCACAGGAGAAGGGAGTTCAGGGCGGACAAGATACTGCAGGACCGCTTTAGGGAGAGCGGGATTCCCGCGATACTCGACACCGTCGTGACCGAGATAAAGGGCAAGGACAAGGTTGAAGGGGTCAGGCTCAAAAACCGCGTAACCGGCGAGAAGACCGAGATGGCCGTCGACGGGGTTTTCATATTCATCGGCTACGAGCCCAAGACGGACTTTGTCAAGCACCTCGGCATAACCGACGAGTACGGCTACATACCGGTTGACATGTACATGCGCACTAAGGTACCGGGGATTTTCGCCGCTGGAGATATAACCAACGTCTTCAAGCAGATAGCGGTAGCCGTAGGTCAGGGAGCAATAGCGGCCAATTCGGCCAAGGAGTTCCTGGACGAGTGGAAGGAGAAGAACGGGGAGTGAGCTCCCTTTATCAATTTTCTGTGGGGTTGGATATGCCAAGTCATAAACTTCACCGAAAATGGGCAGAACGATGCGGTATAGACGATGAAACTGCCCACGAAGTTGATGTGATCGTGGACGATATGAGGCACCACGATGCCGTCAAAATTATGGTGACAAAGCCCTGAAAAAATAAAAGAGAGACTTATAAAATTCTCAAAGTTTTTCCCAAAAAATGTCAGAGAATACGCCAAGACTCTTTTTACTCCTTTTGACCCCCCGGGATTAATCGTCATCAGGGAAATCTATGAGAAGTACGGAAAAGAAGGCCTGCTGGCCGCGGTGCTTCATGTAGTTCTCGATTACATCGAGCAGCTTTATCTTAGAGGATACACAGAAGAACAGATAAGGGAAGCCTTAATCTCCGGGAAAAGGGGAAGGATCAGATACCTCCTTAAGGAAGCAGGACTCGAAGATTGTATCTATAACCACCTGGACGAGATATTATACGACATAAAAGCTTCAAAGCCACCATCCAAGGCCCTAACTAAAGACTTGGAGGAACACAGGGAAATCGTGAGTGCGCTGAGTGAGGAGGGGATTAGAGCCATCGTGATTGAAGGAAAGCCCTATTCACTTGTAACAGGCGTTAGAAAGATAAAGTCGCTCTTGCGTAGAAGGGAGATGGTGGACGTTGGCCTCGTGTATGAGGATGGGGTGTTCCGGGAGAAAACCATAGGCGGATTTCCAACCGGAATTTTTCACAATGAATACTTTGGAGACATGCCCCTCTCCGAAATACCAAGCCACGGTGTGGAAATCGCCTTCAAAACCAGCAAAGATGGCAGAACAACCATCTACCTCTACAGAAAAAAATGGATCAAGAGCCCTAAAGAACTTCTCTGAGCTTAGTTCCTCATAACTTCAAGTATCCTCTTCATTAACTCCTTATCCGGACTGCCGTAGATGAAGGTCGAGAGTATGTATTCCATCTCGTCACTCGTTAGACCAAAGATATCCCTCGCTATGATAGCCTCAAGCTTCGCCCTGAGTTCCCTCCGCTCGTCTTCGTCGGTGATTTCGCTAGTTCTAATCTCAAGCTCTTGAGCCATGTCGTTGTAGTGGCCCTTCCTGTAGAGGAGCTTGAAGGCCAGCTCGACTATTCTGGCCTTTGTCTCAGGTTTAGGCTCAGGAATCGGGAGTTCGTAGAGGAAGAACATCGTGAGGTTAGCCGAGACCCTCTGCCTTATGTAGTAGTCGAGGGTGAAGCTGTTGAGGAGCGCCATGAGGTATAGGGTTTCCGAGTAGGGTATCCTCTCCTGAACGAGTTTCTCATCCCTGATGGCGTATCTGAAGGGCTTGAAGTAATTAAGGGAATGGCCCATGAAGATCCGCTTAGGCAGAATTGTACTTATGAGGGTTCTCTCGTCAGTGGAGCGAGCTATCGCCCTGTAAACGAGCCTGTGCTCCTCGTAGTCGAGCTTGAACGTTCCTTTCTCAAAGTTCTCCCTCGCGAGCTCGTAGTTCTCGTCTATGAACGCCCGGAGCTCTTTGCCCCTCAGGCCGAGCCTTTCGCCCTCTGCCTTAAGGAACTTTTTAACTCTGCTCAGCTCCTTGCTCAAAAGCCTCTCCCTTCCCATCTTTTCTTCAACCCAGTACCTCGGTTCGCTGAAGAACGGCTCGTACTGATGTATCATCTTGCCCTCGTAGAGGACGAGACCCCTGCGAGAGGTGTTGAAGAGGTTGTTGTCGTTGGTCATGTGGAACTCGCTCTTGATGTCCCAGCCGTGCTCCCTGAGAAGCTTCCAGCCCCCGCGTATCTTCTGGATGAGCTTAACGTCCTCCCCGCGCCTGAACTCGGTGACTCCGAGAACACCGGGGGAGAGCTTTGGAATCAGCTCGATGGGATATTCAAAGGTTACCGCCCTGATAAAATCATCAAAGCTTCCGCCGTTCTTTTCAAGCCACTCCTCGTAATCTTTCCGGGTAACGTAGAAGGCAGCCCTGAAAGGCCTATCGCATTTATCCTTGGTGAAGAACACCACGTCGAACTTGAAGCGGGAATCAACGTCCTTGAACCATCCGTTTCCGCGGTTCTCGAACGAAATCAGCTCCCTGAGACAGTGGTTCTCGAAAATCTCCTTTCTCAGGGGCATTGCGCCCTCGTCGGTGTGGAAGTTGGACGGAAGGAGCAGGTTCACGGCACCTTTGGAGAGTTCCATGGCCCTTTCGAGGAAGATTTTCTGATAGGAGAGGTCGCCCTTGCCGTAGAGCCGGTACCTCGACCTTATGAACTCGGAAAGTTTCCTTATGCCCTCCTCGTACTCCTCCCAGAGCTTTTTAACGTTCTTATCCTTCAGCTTCTCCTTGAAGAGCTTCTTGAACTTCGGCCCCTCGATGCTGAACTTGCTCACCTCGCCGAATATCTCGGGGTGCATGGCCGCGAATTCCTTCGACTGGGGTTTTATGTTCTCCCACGGCGGGTTGCCGATGACCCCGTGGAAGCCCCTCTCTTCTTTGGGTAGAGGCTCGCCGTTCTCGTCGAAGTAGAGGAAGAAGAACTCAAGCGGATAGAACAGGGGCTTCTCAAAGTCCCATCCTTTCTCCCTAATACTCTCGGTGAGTTTCTCCCTCATCCGCGCCTTTATCTCCTCCATTCCCTCAAGAACCTCCGGGTTTAACGGGTCTTTTAGGTAGACCTTCCTCTTCTCCCAGAGGACCCTTATCTCGTCCTTGAAGTCCTTCAATAGCTCGACTACCTCGTCGTCCGGAAGGGAAACTATCGAGTTGCCGTTCATAAGGTTCATCTCGAGGGCGGGTAGGATGTGCTCCTCAGAGCCGAGGTTCTTATACCTGAATTCCTGAGGTTCGAGCTTTATTGCCTCCTTCCATATGTTGACCTTGGCGACGTCTATGGCTCTCTCGTCGAGGTCAACGCCGTAGACGTGGCGCAGGATTATGAGGGAGAGCAGCTTTCTTCTATGAAGGCCAAAACCGAGGAACTTCCTTATCTCCCTAACGAGGGCTTTCTG
>WAKU01000110.1 GCA_015523195.1 Thermococcus sp. | reverse complement strand
GGACGAGAGAGGAGAATGGGCGCCTTTACTGGCGCGAGAGGATAAACCTTGTCTACAACAGGCTCTCAAAGGCCTACCTGAATTTCTCAGAATGGTTCAGGCACGGAATAATGAGGGGTTCGGACAGCGTCTACGTTGCCTACATCCTGCTCGCCGTGGCGGTGGCACTCGCATATCTTCTCTACGTTCTCTGAGGTTTTTTACCTTTTTAACCTGCTCAGCAGTTGTAGCACAGCAATGCAGCCCTCTTGAGGAGGATCACGCGATAGAGCTTTCCTCCGATTATTCGCGGGTTTGAGAGCTTGTTGAGGTGGTGTATCCTTCTCCTCTCCAGCGCCGTCAGGTTCAGCTCACGAAGGACTTTGATGAAGTCTTCCCATCGGATTTTGAGCCATTGGGAGTATTCATCAAAGAGCTCCTTCTCCACAACACGGTAGGTTTTTCCGTCTATCCTGTAGCGGATTGCATGCTTTGGAAGCTCCTTTCTGAGGCGCCAGCGCGCGTGCAGAGGCTCCTGCATCTCGTAGACGGCCTCGTCCATGTCCTTCCCTTCCACCATCATCTTGAGGATTATCCCAAGGATGCGGTTTATCCTGTCCGGAACGCCGATGACGTCGCCCTTAAGCACGATCTTCCTTCTGCGGACTTTGATGCCCTCTTTTTCAAGCTCCCCAGCGATCTCCGGCGTTGCCTTCCTCTTGTTCCCCAGCATGTCAACTATGCCGCCGATTACGAAGGCTTTAACGTTGAAATCCCCCTCGCTCAAAACCTCGTCCGCCCAGGGGTCGAGGAGGACAACCTCTTCTATTCCCTTCTCCTTCAAAAACTCCGAGGTGGGGCCGTCGTAGACCGTTATCCTGTCGAGGGGACCGTGAAACATTCGCTTGAACTCCCCGCTTGCCCATGTAACAGCCAGCTCGCTTCCAGTGAAGTACCTCTTCAGGAGGCCGTAGCACTGGATCGCCTGGAGGCAGAGCTTGCCCTTCTCCTTATCCGTGTGCTTTTCCCAGTGGTAGAGATCGATTATGAAGTACGGCCACGATGGGAGCCGTTCCCTGAGTTCCTCCGGCGTTAGAACGGGTTCGAACTTCTCCGCCATGCATAGTGGGGCGTAGGCGTAGCGGGAGCCTTCAACCATCTTTCCTTCCAGATCCCAGGCGACGGCCGTCTTTTCAGGTATCTTAAATACGGCCCCCTTCCCGTGGACTATCTCTATAGCCATGTCCTGGAGCTTATCCCTTGACTTACGGAAGCGCTTTGAGAGCGTCCCAATGCTCTCCACGCCCTTCTCTTTGAGCACATCCCTGAAAACGTCGGCGAGGGTCTTCATCGCCATCGGTTGTGGCTTGGGGAGGGGGTTAAAAAGTTTTGCTGCGGAGTCAATTGGCCGCCCTTGAAGAGTTTAGAACTGTTCTGGCGGGCCGGACGGGATTCGAACCCGCGCGTCAAGGTGTATTGAGGGGAGAAGGAGCAGTGGGGAAAGAAGCAGGGAGAACGCTTCGGCGGCACCGAGATGGTCTTCGACGAGAACCCCGTTAAGCGTGAGCTGAAGGCAGTGCTCGGTGAGGGATGATGGAAGTGGTTGAGGACGCTGGACTTCCTGAGGATATGTTAAAAGAGCTCGCCAGCCAGGACATCACAGAGGAACCGCCAAGCAAAGCTCAACCAAAGAAAGAGGAAGGAACTTCACAGTGGTGCCTCAAGAAGAAAAGGAGCTCAACGAGGCGATACTAATGGAGATTCAGAAGAAACTCGCGGAATCGTGGGAGCTCATAGGGACAGAATACCGGGAAGATTAATAGAGGACGTGGCCGTCGAGGTGAAGAAGCTCTGCATCATCAACGACCTGCCGTAGCTTTATCCTTTTTTTAAAGCAACATCCATTTCGCAAACCTTTTTAGCTTGAAGCGTGAAAACAGCACGAGAGGTGAAAACATGGGTGAGAGTGTACACGTCCTTATCAACCACATTGAAAGAATAGAAAGAGAACTCGAACACCTCAAACAGGAGCTCCTCAAACTCCAAGCAGAAAAAGATGAAGCCGAGGTTATACCAGAAGAAGAATACCAGGAGCTAACAAGAAAAGCCGAACACCTCAAAGCCAACCCCTCGGAAGGATTAACCGCCGACGAAGCGATCCGCGAACTCCTAAATTAAGGTGAGAAAAGTGTACACTGTCATTGTGGATAAAACAGTCATCAAAAAAGCCAGAAAATACCTCAGGCGTGCTCAACGCCAGAAATTAGCAGAATTCTTAGAAACTCTGAGAACAAACCCTTACCCAAAACCTCCTTATGACTTAAAGCCTGTGAAAGGCGAGAAGACAAAACAAACCAACACTTACCGCTTTAGAATCGGCGATTATAGGCTCTTCTACACCGTATACTGGGATGAAAAAATTATTATCGTAACAGACTTAAAGCCCCGAGAAACCGCCTACAAAAGGTGAAACAAAGACCGAGCAAGAAGCTAAAATCATCGAACCGCAACCACTGACCTCCTCTCCGCCCTTAGCGGGGGGTTGAGCCGAACCCTCGCCGTTCACGGCGGGAGGAGGTCAGCGCAATGGCCATATCCAGTCCACAGGTAGCGTCCCACTGTGGCCACACTCAGAATGGCGGGGGAAATGGCCCGAAAACGCAAAAGAAGGATCAGAGTCCCATTTCACATCCCCTTGACCCAACCGTGGTTCAAGTACTCGATCAAGCGACACATAACAGGAGCCGCTTCATTGAGGAGGCGGTTATTATGAGGCTTTCGCACGAGAACTTGCTTCCAGAAGGAGTGAGGACAATTTTAGCGGGCCGGACGGGATTCGAACCCGCGGCCACGGGGTTAAAAGCCCCGCGCTCTAACCAGGCTGAGCTACCGGCCCGAACCCGGCCGTTGATTATCGCGATCCTCTTATAAGTTTTGCTCCCCTTTCCTCGATACCCTGACGTCGACTACAACGTGCCACACACCTGGAGCATAGCGCTTGATGACGAGTTCGTTGAGCTTCTCCGCCTCGTAGCCGTAATCCTCCGCCACTTTTTTGAAGGTCGCGAAGGGCTCTTCGGGCATGAGCTTTTCAGGCACGGTGTTGTGGTAGTGGATTACCGCCCCGTCCTTCGCTATGCTCAACGCCTTGGGGATGAAGTCGGCGGTCTTAACGACGTACCCCATGAGAACCCTGTCCGCTACGTTCTCGGCCGGAAAGTCGCGGTTGTCCATGTTGTAGGGCGTCATCAACTCCTGAACGCCGTTGAGCCAGATATTCTCGACGAGAAAGCGGAAGGTGTAGGGGTCCTTCTCGATGGCTATCACCCTCGCCTTTTTGTGCACGGCCATCGGAAGGCTCAAGTGCCCGATTCCGGCGAACATGTCTACAACCAGTTCCCCGGGTTTCGCAACCCCCGCCATTCTCACGCGCTCCTTGACGTTGGCCGGGGAGAACATTATCTTAGCTACGTCGAGCTTGTACTTAACGCCGTTCTCGACGTGAACCGTAACGGTATCGCTCCCCCACAGCAACTCGTAGTTCGGTTTCCTCGTCTCCCCGTGGATGTGGCCCTTCCTGAGGACGGCCTTGGCCCCTATGACCCGGGCGTAGACCTCTGCTACCCTGCGCTTGTAGGGCTCAAGCTCCGGCCTGATGGGCAGTATCAGGACGTCGCCTACCATGACCCAGTGCTTAGGAAGGGCCTCTAAGAGCCCGGGCGGGAGCTCCCGCGATAGGATGCGCCTGATCTTGGGTTTTATCTCCCGGGTTCCGCTCATCCCAACACCCCCTAAGGCTCGCCTTTAAAGGCTTTGGTTTCGTCTTTTTGCCAAATGACGATTAGAAAGGCTTAAAAGCCCTCCCCCTCAATCCATACAAGGAGTACCTCCGAGGAGGTCGATGAAGGGTATGGATGATGAACCCCCGAATAGTTGGTTTTCGCGCCTTTTTGGAGCCAGGGAGAAGCCCGTTCTCATCGAGCAGAACCTCAGCGACAGGGCATACGAGCAGTACAGGGAGCTCTTGCTCAGGGCCCGGCCGGAGACCGTTGGAAAGAAGCTCGTCCTCCACCTGTCCGACGGCACAGTCGAGCTTGAGGAGGGCGTCCTTAAGATAAAGGCGAGGAACAGGAAAGCCGCTGAGAAGATCCTCCGGAACCTGCACCACTACGAGCAGCCCCCAAGCCTATGGCCGGCCTATGGACTGAGCTACTCCCTCCGGAAGAGAAAGACCCCATGAGATACTTTTTAAACCCCCTCCCCTTATTACCTCAGGATGAAGACCCTTGCCCAGTCTGACCTGTGATGACGTCGGTATTAGCTGACACAGGGCGGGGAGGTTCGCGGGCCGATGAGCCGCCCTTCTGGAGGCGGAGTCATGGAGAGCGATGAAAACGACGGACTGCTGGAGTTCTACGCGAGCGAGGCCCTCACGTGCCCGAGGAGGATATACTTCAGGCTGAAGGGCTACCCCGAGAGGTGGCCCGAGTTCGTTAGGGTTAGGCTGAATCAGGGCGTGAACACCCACAACGTTTTGGGGGAGATCCTCTCCCGGCGCTTTGGCTTTGAGCTGGAGACCCCGCTCGTTCTGCGCTCAAGGAAGTTGGGCTTTGAAATCCACGGACGGATAGACGCATTTAAAGACTTCCCGATAGAGATAAAGGGAAAAACGAGCCTCCCAAGGGTTCCCTACGACTACCACCTCGCCCAGCTCAACATCTACCTCCGGTGGGCCGAGGCTGACTACGGCTACCTCTACTACGTGAAGCTCCACGAGAGGCCGGAGAGCATCATAGGCAAGCTCGATTTCTCGGACTTCCCGATAGTCAAGGGACCCAACTTCAGGCTCTTCGAGGTTCCCTACGACAAGTCCCTCTTTAAAGAGACTCTGAAGCACTTCTACACAGTCAAAAAGGCTTACGAGAGGGACAAACTGCCGAGGGGACACTTCAGCTACGCCTGCAGGTTCTGCCCCTACCGCTACCTCTGCTACCCCGACGAGGAGTGATCCAGCACGTACCTAACCAGGTACCTCCCATGCTCGAAGTCGTCCTCCTCCGCCTCTAAAACCTCAACGGGCTCCACCTTAAGACCGAAATCAAGGGCCTCCCATTTTAAGTCCTCGAAGTAGTCGTAGAGACCGCAGGTCGCGCAGAACGATCCCTCGAACTCTATCACCACCTCCCCTTCTCCAGCCCTCACGATCCTGGCCCGGGCCTCACTCCCGTGCAGCCTGTTGAACTCCCCTAATACCTTCCTCAGGGTCTCCATTCAGTCACCCCCGATGTAGTCGAGCGTCTCCTCAACGAAGTCCTCGAAGGCATCTTCATCTATCTCCTCGATCCTGAGCTCGAAGGATTTTCCGAGGCTCCACCTGACCGCTACCATTCCCCTGTCGGTCTCCGCGAGAACAAGGCCGAAGGGCATGTCGCCGGCCCAGTGGTGCTTAGAGAAGCCGATCCTGAAACCCCTCTTAGAGAGCTCGTCGAGGATCATCCGGTACGTCTGAAGGGGCCCGAGGTTCGTCCTCGCTATCCCCATGTAAGGCACCCAAACCACCACCTTTGTTAGGCTTTCCTAAAAACATCCACCTCCAAACTTATAAAGTTTGGGGAGTAAGTGGCATCATGAGGGTTCTTCTCCTCGGCGGAACAGGATTCATCGGGAGGTTCCTCCTTCGAGAGCTGCTGGGCAGGGGTCACAAAGTTATGGTCCCGACGAGGAGGAATTTAAAACTCGGTAGAGCTGAGACGATAAAGGTCTCGGGAAGGCCGGAGGAGTACGTCCGGCTGGTGGAAAAGCTGAGCCCAGACGCCGTCGTCAACCTCATCGGCGTCCTGAGAGGGGACTACTCCGTCCACTACAAAATCCCCGGGGTTCTCTCTAAAGTTATCGAAGGAACTGGAGTGAGGCTCGTCCACGTGAGCGCCCTCGGAGCCGATGAAAGCTCACCCATAGAATACTTCAGGAGCAAGGCCCGCGGCGAGCGGGAAGTTCGAAGGCTGGAGAACTACGCTGTTGTAAGGCCTTCGCTGGTCTTGGGCCCCGGTCAGAGACTCTTCAAAGACGCCCTCCGCTGGAGGGTTTTTCCAAACTTAAAAACTCGCGTTCAGCCCGTTGATGTGAGGGATTTGGCGAAACTCCTCGCGGATATGCTTGAGGGGAGCGGAAAGCGCGAGGTCAACGTCTGCGGAGCGGAGGTGGTTCCCCTCGGCGAACTCGTGAAGGAGGTTTTGGATGAAGCCGAAAAGCGGATTCTCCTCATCCCTTTACCTGGGTTCCTCTTAAGGGTCGCGGGAAAGCTCGACAGCTCCCTTTTGATGGCATTAACTGAAAACATCTGCCCCAAAAAGGATAGCGTCATTTTTGAAAGGCCCCTTCAAGACTCGATAGCCTTCACAGCGGAGGGTCTCCGGTGAGCTACGAGCTGGCGAGCCACATCTACGAGCCCGTGAACACGCTCCTTGAAGTGCCCACGGGCATAAGACAGGCCAGAAAAGAACTGATTGGGAAAGCCAGGGGGAGGGTTCTTGAGCTGGGCGTTGGGACCGGGCTGAACCTTCCCCTTTACCCTGAGGACACGGAGGTCATCGGCGTTGATTTAAGCGAAAGCATGCTTGAAAGGGCTAAAAAGAAAGAAAGCCGGGCGAGGGTAAAGCTCCTGAAGGCTGACGCACACTCACTTCCCTTTCCGGACAATAGCTTCGACACGGCCGTCTCAACCTTCTTCCTCTGCGTTGCTCGGAAAAAGGAGAGGGTTTTGGGCGAGATAAGGCGGGTTTTAAAACCGGACGGTCTTCTCCTCGCGATGGAGTGCTCCCCGCCGAAGAACCCCATCTTCAGGGCTTTTTTGAGTGGTTTGAGCGCGCTAACGAGCCGGCTGACCGGGACGGACTTCAGGGCTGACGTTGGAAACCTCCTGAGGGGGAACGGTTTTGAGCTCCTTGAGGAGAGAAACCTCGTCAACGGCGCGGTTAAGATTTTAGTCGCTAAACCTTCCTCAAAACCATAACGAACGCTATTCTCGGAAAGCACCATCTCAGGAGGAGCCTCTCAAAGCCGAACTCCTGAAACTCCTCAGAAAGCTCTTCGGGCGAAGGAAACGCACCAATTGAGCGCCAGAGGTGGTTATAAGCTTCCCTGTTGCCCGTAAGAAGGCCCCCGATGAAAGGGACAACCGTCTTGGTATACGCCCAGGCGAGCTTTCCCAAAAAGCCCTCGTTTCGCGAGAACTCCAAAATCAGGAGAAGGCCGTTGTCCTTTAGAACGCGGTGGATTTCCTTGATTGATCTCTCCCTGTCGGAGAAGTTCCTTAACCCAAAGGCGACGCTCACTAAGTCAAAGCTTTCACTTGGAAAGGGAATCTCCTCGGCGTTTCCAGCTTTAAGCTCGGCAAAGGGAACCTTTTCCCTCGCTATTTCAAGCATTTTCTCACTGCAGTCTAAACCGTAGAACTCCGCCGCGGTGTTCCTCTTCTCAAGCCCCTTCTTCATGCACATTATCATGTCCCCGGTTCCGCAGGCCACGTCCAGTATCTTTGGTCTCTCGACGGTTAAGTGTCCCAAGGCCATCTCGCAGGCTTTTTTTCGCCACCTCCTGTCCAAGCCGAGGGTTGTAAGCCTGTTCACGAGGTCGTAGCGCTCGGCTATGCTGTTAAACAGCTCCCTTACCAAGCTCCTCCCTCCGGAGAATCTTCCTAATTTTCGCGGGCCTTCCGCCGAGGACGTAAACCCTGTCCGCAACACGGAAGAGCTCCTCAAGCTGGTGCGAGACCACTAAGACAGCTTTTCCAGAATTAGCTAATTCTGTAATTATGGAAAGAAGTGATTCCTTAGAAGCTTGGTCGAGGCCTGTGAAGGGCTCATCGAGGATCAAGACGTCGAAGTTGATTAGTAAGGCCCTCGCTATCGCCGCTTTTCTCCTCGTCCCACCGCTCACCTCCTTCGGGTATTTCTCAAGGAACTCCTCTATTCCAAGCCTTTTAGAAACTTCGAGAGGTTCGCAGTCCCTTCCCCTAAACTTGGCCCAGAGGCAGAGGTTGTCGCGGAGCCTCTTCCAGGGAAGGAGATAGTCCTCCTGGTAGACGATCGAGAGGTTGCCCCTCACTGAGACCTCTCCCGAGTCAGTCCTCTCCACTCCCGCTAATATCTTCACGAGGGTGCTCTTTCCGGTTCCGTTCGGCCCGACGAGGCCGACCACCTCACCGCGCTTAACTTCGAGGCTTATTCCCTCCAGGATTTTCTCGCCGTTGAAGGACTTCTCAAGGTCCCTCACCAGTACCAGCGCCTCACCCATTCCTCAAGCCTCCCGAGTACGAGCTGGTCGAGGGTTATCATGAGAACGATGAGAAGGAGTGCCCACGCGAAGACACCGGCCTTAACCCCAAGGTCGTAGGAGTAAACAAGCTGGTAGCCTATTCCGCCGGCCGAACCGAAGGCCTCAGCAACGACGCTTATCCTCAAAGCAATGCCGAGGGCCACCCTGCTCGCGGAAACCATCTCGGGGAGCGTTCCGGGAACTATGAAGTGGACGTAGAGCTGAAGCCTTGAGGGTCTTAGGAGGGCTATCAACGGCCTGTACCTCTCAAGGAGCTTCTCGCTTGAGCTTATTCCTGCGGAGAGCATGGCTGGGAAGGATGCCATCGCGGTGACGAGGATGGGCGCGATTGAGCTAGTGACCCCGAATATCATGATGAAGACTATCGTCCACACTAAAACCGAAACGCTCTGGACGAAGACGTTGAGGGAGCTCAAAAAGTCCTTGAACTCTGCCGAGTAGAGGGCTAAAAGGATGGAAGCTCCAACGAGGAGAAACGCGACCAAAAATCCGGCCAGTGAATGGTAGAGGGTCAGGATTGTGGAATTCAGAACGAGGCCCCAGCCGGCTTCAGAATAAAAGCGGAGGGTCTCACCTATGCCGGGAATAAGCGTCGGGTAGAGCCTGGCTAAGGCCACCCACGAGGCCACTGCAAAAATAAGGAGGTAGAGCCAGCCGCGCCTCATCTTCAGCCCCTGTAGAAGATATCCAAGTTAGACGGGTCCTTCTCAAGGTAGCCCCCGAGGTAGGCGAGCTTCCACTCGGACTTTATGCCGAGGATTAATCCCTCGTCGAGCTTCCCTTCGTTGACGAATGTCCTGGTGTAGAGGATTTCGAGGGCCTTTTGGTCGAGGTGGTACAGGTTCTTGAGTATGACCTTGGTCTCGTCGGGGTTGGCCTTCCAGTAGCGGGCGCTCTCCTCCTGCGCTTTTATGAAGGCATTAACGAGGTCTTTGTGCTCCTTCAGGAAGTCTCCGCGAACGACCCAGACGAGCATAATGGCCGGGCCTTCAACAAGGCCTTTGGCCCTCGCCTCGTCCCAGAGCTCCGAGAAAGTCGCTATAACCGTGTAGTTCTTGGCCATCAGCTCGCTCGCTATCGGCTCCCAGATGACGACTGCATCAACGTCTTTCAATGAATCTTCTATCGAGCCGGGCGGAACGTTCACGACGGTGTAGTCCTCGGGCGTTAGGTTGTAGAGGACTTTCATATATGCCTGGAAGAGCTTGAAGGTTCCAGAGGCAACCACCGCCCCTATCTTCCTGCCCCTAAGCTCTTCGGGTCTCATCTTCTCCTTTCCGATTATCGCCTGGTTCTGGAGCATGTCAACGGCGATTATCTTGATATCAACGCCACTCTGAGCTAACTTCGCCGCCATCTCAGCGGGAATGACCGCAAAATCCGTTTCACCGTTCTTGAGGGCCGCTATGATGTCTGGAGTTTTGCCGAGGCGCAGAACCCTGACGTGGAAGCCGTTCTTCTCGTCGAAGCCCTTAGCCTGCATTATGTCGAGCGTGCTTATCCCGCCGAGCAGAGTGGCTGCCCTGACCGTTGGGAGCTCTGAAGAGGTAACGCCCGAACCCGGGCTTGAATTCGCTCCTATGCATCCTGAAGTTAAGACCACCAACCCAACGAGCACGAGTGCCAGTACCTCCCTCATTCAACCACCCCCGAGCTTTATCAGGGCATCTGCTATGGCTGAGAGCGTGAGGATTAACCCGATGGGAATGTTGAGGTTGAAGGCCTTCGGAACGTTCTCAATGCTTTTCCTCGCGAGGTAGTTCTCGTAGAGGATTAAAAAGCTCCCGACTGCCCAGCCGGCGAGGTAAACCCACCCGAGGCCGTAAAGCGGAACTGCAACCCCGAAGAGGACTATCGCAATCAGGTGGAAGGATAAAGCGATGTTCAGGGCCTTCTTTATTCCGAATCTTGCCGGAATGCTTCCAACGCCATGCCTCACGTCGAACTCGTAGTCCATGAGGGCATAGATTGTGTCAAAGCCCGCTACCCAGAAGAGTACGCCAAAGAAGAAGGCCCAGGGGATTCTCTCAAGGAGAACCAAAAGGTTCGCCTCGTCGCCTCCGGCAGCAATAGTTCCTCCAGCTACCGCCATCGCCAGAGTTAAGCCGAGGTGCAGATGCGGGAAGCTGTGCTTCCTCTTGCTCTGGGGATAGGCGAGAGCCAAAACCCAGGGAATCGGGCTGAGCAGGGCCGTCCAGATGTTCAGCAAAACGGCCGAGACGAAGTAGAGAATCGAGCCAACGACAACGAGCCACCATGCGTCGCTGATTTTTACGGCCCCTTTGATCAGCGGTCTGTTCCACGTCCTCGGGTTAAGGCTGTCTATGTCAATGTCCGCTATGTTGTTGTAGGCTAAAGCAGCAGTTCTCAACCCAAGGAGGGCGAAGCTCATAAGGATTATCTCCGCCCAGGTAACGTGGAAACCGCTGAGGAGCGCTCCGACGTAAGCGTAGGGCAGGCTGAAGAGCGTGTGCTCTATCCTGACGAGCCTCATCAGGGCGTGGAACCTGCTGGCTTTGCTGACTTCACCGGGGTCAAAGGCCATCTCAACCACCGAGGTACTTCTTGAACAGTTCGTCGAGCCTCTCAAGGACTTCCGGGTCTTCCCCAACTTCCTCCACAACCCTCCCGTTCATCTCCAGCGGGAGCTTTCTCGTCGCGTCTATTCCCAGCTTGCTCCCGAGAGGCGGCTTCGGGACAGCTGGATCGAGGGCATCTGTGTGCGCGTTCGGGATTATCAAAACGTCCCTCTCTGGATTGACGAAGGAAGCGACGGCCCAGATGACCTGGTTTATGTCGTGGACGTCTATGTCTTCGCTGACGACGATGATGACCTTCGTGAGAGCCATCTGTCCCGTCCCCCAGAGGGCGTTGAGGACTTTCTTCCCCTGCCCGGGATAGCGCTTCTTTATCGAGACTACCGCAACGCCTTGAAAGACTCCGTATTCGGGGAAATTAACGTCAACTACCTCAGGCAGAACCATCTTCATCAGCGGGAGGAAGATCCTCTCGATGGCCTTTCCAATGACGGCATCCTCAAGCGGCGGCTTACCGACGACCGAACCATAGTAAATCGGGTCGTCGCGGTAATACAACCTTTCGGCGTGGAAAACCGGGTAAAGCTCGTTCCTCTCGCTCGGTTTGTCGTAGAAGCCGAAGTGGTCTCCGAATGGCCCTTCCTCGCTCAGCTCGTTCACGTCAACGTAGCCCTCTATCACAGCCTCGGCATTTGCCGGAACGAGGACGCCGTTTGGCAGGCGGTAGAGTTCAAGCCCCTTCCCCCTCACGAAGCCCGCGAAGAGCAGCTTGTCCATTGGGTACGGGACGGGAGAGACGGCCGTTAGAAGAGTCCCTATGTCCGAGCCTATCGCTATCGCTACCGGCATCTTTCCGTCGTTCCTCTCAAGGTAGTCCCGCCAGGCCTGACTTCCGCGCTTGTGCACCTGCCAGTGAACCACTCCGGTAGAGCCGTCGAGGAGCATGACGCGGTAAACGCTGATTGAGTTCACTCCCCTCGGGTCGGAGAAGCAGACGAGCGGATAAGTAAGGTAGCGGGAGGCGTCCTTGGGCCAGGTTTTGAAAGCTGGGATGAAGTTTAGTGGTTCGTCCTCGACCACGTTCTTCGTAAACTCCGCCCTTCTGACGACCTTTGGGAGGTAGGAACCCATCTCCTTGAGCTTTCTGAGGGAGGAGAGCTTGTCGGAAAAACCGAGCGGGAGGCTTTCCAGAAGCTTGAGAGGTCTCTCGCCAATTTCCTCAAGCCTGTCAATGCCTAAAGCCTCTCTCACCGTCTCAACGCTCGTAAATAGGTTTCCAGCGACTCTCCACTCGGGATGGCCCTTAATCCTCCCGAAGAGAACGGCTCCCCTCTTTTTGTACATGACCTTCCTCAGGAAGGCCGGGATTTCAAGCTCTGGAGAAAGTTCCTCCTCAACGCGGATAAGTTGCCCTCGTCTCTCAAGCCACTCAAGGTAATCCCGCATGTCGTTCATCGCTCACACCTCTAACTTCGGCCTTAAAACGGTTTCACCGGAGCACTCAATGAGCCTAAGCTCTATTCCGTAGACCTCGCTTAAAAGCCCCTCGTCGAAGACTTCATCCGGCTTTCCCTGGGCGATTATCCTTCCATCCTTCATCAGGACGAGCCTGTCGGAGAAGAGATAAGCTAAGTTGGGGTCGTGTATAACTAAAAGAACGCCGACGTCTTCCTTCGCGAGCTTCTTAACCGTCTGAAGGACGAGAAGGGCGTTTTTCAGGTCAAGTTCGCTCGTCGGTTCGTCGAGGAGGAGGTACTTTGGCGAGGTCATCAAGGCCCTCGCCGTGAGGAGGAGCCGCATCTGCCCACCGCTCAGCGAGGTGTAGGGCTTTTCGGCGTAGCTCTCAAGGCCAAAGGTTTTGAGAAGTTCCCGGGCTTTTCTCCTGTGTTTTTTGCCCGGAGCGCCAAAGGGCCCCAGCTCGGGAGTTGCGCCGAGAAGGACAAAGTCAAGGGCTTTAAACGGAAAAGTCGGGACGTGGCTCTGAGGAACGAAGCCGAGGAGTTTCGCCCTTTCCCCGGGGGAAAGCTCGTGGAGGTTTCTTCCATCAACCAAAACCCGACCTTTGCTGGGTTTCAGCGTTCCGTAGATGAGCCTGAGGAGGGTGCTCTTTCCAGCTCCGTTAGGCCCGATTATCGAGACCAGTTCACCGGGATTAACCCCGAGGTTAACCCCCTCTATCCTGAAGTCCCCGTAGGAAAAGCCAACGTCTTCAGCCCAGAGTCCTTTCAAGCTCCCTCACCTTCTCCATGAAGTCGAAGTTCTTGGCCTTTTCAACCTCGCCCCGCTTAAAGTGCTTCCCGAACCAGTCGTAGTAGAGCAGAGTCCTCCTCACGAAGGCCTCCACGTCCTTCTCACTGAAGAGGCTCTTCTTCTCCAGCCTTTCTCCCAGAACGGCGTAAAACCTGATCATCTTCCTCCTGTCCTCGTCACTCAGCTTATCCGGGTCTATCTCACCGCCGATGAGCGTCCCGTAGAAGGGCGGAACCTCAAAGGCCTCTATCAGCGGTTGGGCGTAGGCTATCCCTCCGTGGAGCTTTCCCATGAAGACGGAACCCGCTAAATGCATCGCAACCAGGAGGAACGCCTTTGGAACCTCCTCAAGCTCCCCTTTGTGCTTCTCAACCCACTCCATCAAATCCCAGTGCGGACCGTCGCGGTAAACTGGAGCGGCAAGGATTAGGAGATCGTAGCCAGAAGGGGACGGGTTTTCCTCAACGCGCCTGACTTCCACGTTGTGCCCCTTCACCTCAAGGAGCTTTTTAACCAGCCCAACGGCCTTTTCCGTCGTTCCGTACCTTGTGGTGTAAACTATGAGGATTCTCAACTCCATCCACCCCCGGTCTTTCTGAGGAGATAGCCGAAGAAGGGAACGCCGACGAGCGTCGTTATTATTCCGACAGGCACGTTCCCCGGAAGGAGCCTCACAACAACGTCCGCCAAGACCATCACGGTGATTCCGATTGAGACCGTTGCAGGGATTAAACTTGAGTGCTCCGGGCCGACGAGCATCCTCGCTATGTGGGGAACCATAAGCCCGACCCATCCGATTATCCCGGTGAATGAAACCACCAACGTAGTCATCAAGGCTGAAATGAAGACGAAAATCCCCCTCCAGAGGTGAACGTTCAGGCCTAAAAGTTCCGCCTCATCGCCCAAACTCATCGCGTTGAGGTTCCAGCGGAGGAGGAAGAGAAGGAAAGCCAAGAGGAGAACGCCTGGGAGGGAGTACGCCACCCAGTCCCACGTCGCACCCGAGATGCTCCCCATTAGCCACACTACTAGGGCTGATAAGCTCTCGCTCGGCAGAAGGAGTTCGAGGAGCGAAAGCAGGGCCGAGAAAAGGGCGGTAACGACTATACCCGCGAGGATGAGAGAAACGGTGGAGACCCTGCCGTTTATTCTCGCCATCCAGTAGGCGAGGAAAACCGCTAAGAGGCCGAAGAGGAGCGCCAAAGGAGCAACGCCAGCGAAGGGCAAAAATGCAACAGCTATTGCCGCGCCGAGGGCAACACCGGAGGAAACGCCGAGAATGTAGGTGTCAACGAGAGGGTTCCTGAAAACCGCCTGCAGGGTCATCCCGCCTAAAGAGAGCGCTATTCCTGCCGAGATTCCCATCAGAGTCCTCGGCAGGCGGATATCCCAGATTATTTTAACAGCTCCTTCGGTTAGGTGGAGCGGGTTGGTTGGATAACTCCCTACGAAGATCCCGAGGAGTACAGCGAGTGATGGAAGGATTATTAGCGCGAGCTTTTTCATCGTTCAACACCGCAGAGGCGGTAGAGCCCCTTAGCGGGCGTCCTCCAGTCCGGGAAGACCTTTCCGTGGACAAGCTTTCCTATCTGGTAAATCCCGGGGATTAAACGCGGACTCCAGCGCATAAAGCTTTCCCTGTCCAAAGCCGAACCGACGATGTGGACGTTTCCCTCGTCAACGGCCTTGACCTTTCTCCATTCCGCTGAATCGAGCATTTCATCCCTTATCTCTTCAAGCTTCTCCTCCTCCGTCAGAATGCTCGTTAGGAGGAAGAGATGGTCGGCATCGCCGAAGCGCCTGATGAAGTCCTCCTTTTTGAGGGGATAAACTTTTCGCTCTGTCCTAAGCCTCTTCCCGAGGCTTTCTGCACCTGCCTTCTCAACCGCGTCGCTCAGGACGTTGGTTCCGGTGACAACGTTTATTCCCCTGTAGAGCATGACCACCTTAGGTTTTTCCTCAAGCGATTTTGAGACCTCAGCTATTCTGGACAAATGCCTCTCGTAGAACTCTCCCAGCCTTGAAAAGTCTCCATCGGTCTTCTCGGCTATTATCTTACCTCCCTCGACGAGGTCTTCAACCGTCAAAAAGTCGAGGAGAAGAACCTCCGCTCCAATCCTCTCCGCGAAGGAATATAGTTCACCCGAGGAGTGCAGGTTCTCCACCCTGAAGTCGAGGATCAGCTTCGGCCTGATTTCCCTCAAAACGTCCCAGTAGGTCTTCTTTGTCCGCTTGAGATATTTGCCGATTACGGGCTTATTCCTAAGCTCCGGCAGGCAGTAGTCGAGCTTTATCTCCTCGTTTATCCCCTCTATTCCGTCCGCTCTTCCAACGAGCTTGACTATCTCTGCGAGGCTCGCGGGGAAGACGGCTATCATGGTTTCACCTCAAAAATAATCAGGAAAGGAAGGGGTAGAACTTCTGGAGGAACTCCTTCGCCTTGCCCTCCCAGTCGGGGTAATAGCTTGGATAGACGGCCTTTCCTATGACCCAGATTCCAACGGCCATCCTCGGGCTCCAGCGGAGGAAGCTTTCTCTGCTCATATCGGCGCGGAGGATTACGACGTTGCCCTCTCTGACGGCTTTTATCTGCTTCCATGCATCATCGCCCAGCATCTCCTTCTTGAGCTCTTCCACCTTCTCGTAGGGCGTGACCGCGCTCGTGAGGAGGATCACAACGTCGGCATCGCCATAACTTGCGATTACCTTCTCCTTGTCCATTGGCACCCTAACCGGTGTGTAGCCCTTCACGGTGATGTTGACGAGGTATTCTCCTCCGATTAGTCTTACCGCCTGAGCCAAAACGTCGTTGCCGTTGACCACGTAAAGCTTCCCCATTATCGGCTGTATCATGACGACCTTCTTCCTTTCCCCAGCGGGTATCTTTGATGCTATTGCCCTCACTTCCTTCACCTGCTCGTTGAAGTAGTCCTCGAAGGCTTTAGCCTCTTTCTCCTTCCCGAAGAGCTTTCCGAGAAGCTCAACGGCCTTCGGTACGTCTTCAAGCCTGTCCTCGCGGAGCATTACCACCGGGATTCCATAGCTCGCGGATCTGTTGAGGAACTCATCAACGTTGTAGAACTTCTTCAAGTAGAGGTTCACGATGAGGTCTGGCTTTAGAGCGATAACCTTCTCCCAGTCATCTATCTTGAGCCTCCTCCCAACGACGGTTTTGTTCTTCAGCTCGGCACTGAGAAAAGCGTCTCCCTTTGCTTCCGCTGGAATCCCAACGACCTGGCCGCTCGCGTTGAGGAGCTGAACCACCTCAAGCGCCGAGGTTGAGAGGATTACCGCCCGCTGAACCGGAGCCTTCACGGTCACGCTTCTCCCAGCGAAGTCCTTGACGGTTACCTCCTTCTGGGTTGGGGCAGTTGTCGATGTGCTCGAAGTCCCCATGCATCCGGCTCCAAGGACCGAAGCTAACAGGATTCCGACGAGTAAAACCGCTTTCCACTTCATTTCCACCACCTCAGACGGGTTTCTGCTCCCCGAAAGTCCCGATGGGGAGGTTTAGACCGAGCTTTTTGGCGAGCCCGAGATAGGTTCCGGGCTCGTAGGGGCAGGCCGGGTCTTCGGCGAGCGGATCGAGATGGTAAGCGTAGGCCCTCGCCCTGCTCCCGCCGCAGACCTCCTTAAACTCGCAGGCACCGCACCGACCTTTGAAGTCGGCCGAGCGGAGCTTTTTCATGAGCTCGCTTTCCCTGTAAATCTCAACGAGGCTCTTCTCCCTCACGTTGCCCACGCTATACGGGAGGAAGCCGCTCGGAAAGACGTTGCCGTTGTAGGAGATGAAGACTATGCCCTTCCCGTCGCGCGTCCCCATCGTCTGTGCTCTGGCTTCTCCACCCTCGCCGAGAAGCTCAACCAGCTTGCGCTTGAGCCTGAAGTAAAGCTCCCCCGGTTTTAGAACCTCGTCCGGGTCAAGGCCTTTCTCCTCTAAGGCCTTCCGCATTATAGCAACTCTCCTGAACATCGGCCCCTCCGTGGTTCTGACCAAAAGGTGCTTCGATGCCTCGTAGAGGAAGTGGGTCACATCTTCCCATTCCTCGGGCCTTAAATCGCTCTCGAAGTTGCCCCTGCCGGTCGGGACAAGGTAGAAGACCTCCCAGATCTGGACTCCCAGCTCCTTCAAAAGCTTGACCATCTCAGGTAAACCTTCAACGGTCTCGCGCATAACGACGGTGTTCACCTGCACCGAAACGCCCCTTTTTAGGAACTCTTTTATCGCCCAGACGGTTCTCTCCCAGGTTCCCTTGATGCCCCTTATTGAATCGTGAACCTCTGGAAACGGGCTGTCGAGGCTTATGCTTACCGCTTTGACGCCGTGCTCGACGATTTTATCAATGGTCTCCTCCGTTAGGAGCGGGGTTACAGCCGGAGCGAGACCGACGCGTATGCCCTTCTCAACCGCGTAGTCAATCAGCTCAAAAATGTCCTTCCTCATGAGCGGGTCTCCACCTGTTAGGATTAGAATCGGGTAGGGCCTGCCAAAGCCGGTGAGGGAATCTATCAGTTTCTTCCCTTCTTCGGTCGTCAGCTCGCCGGGGAGGGCCTGGAGAATAGCTTCTGCCCTGCAGTGCTTGCACTTGAGCTGGCAGGCTTTCGTCGTCTCCCAGAAGACGAGGACGGGTTTCTTGTTGTAGGGCCATGATCCGTGAGATCTGCCTCGGTGCATTTCGACCACCGTCTCTTAGGTTACCAGAATGAACCTCGGCTTACCGAATTATAAACTTTTCCCCCCAAAAGTTCGAAATTCAAAGGTAAAGAAAAAGGGCAAAAAGGCTCAGTAATAGCCCTCTGCCTCAGTGACCTTGCCCCCGAACATTTTGTAGACGTAGAGGGTGTAGCTCATGATTATCACTGCCAATATCACCGAGATCCCTAAGACCGCTTGGAGGGTCAGCGGTGAGGCCGCGAGCGTTTGGATGCTGAGCTTGAACTTCGGGTCAGTTGTTGAGATGACCCAGTTGGGGTACATTGAGTAGTAGACGAGGTAGACCACCAGAGGGAACGCGAGCCAGCTGATGTAGAAGCTGAGCTTTTCGTCGCCCTTCTTGATGAGGTAGCCGTCCAAGAGGGCCGCTATTAGGATTATCAGCGTCAGTGTAAGTCCGAGTGGGGTCAGAGCCCTGTCGAACCTTGAGGGTGCCCAGATCTTCATGCCGACGACGACGAGCAGGAGGAACACCACCGTGAGGATCCAGAAGTTGAAGGCGTGCTTCCTCATCTGCTCCTGTATCTTTCCGGTCGTCTTGTAGACCGCCCAGTTGGCCCCGTGCCACATCACCGCGAAGAGCACGAAGAGACCCACTATGAGCGGGAAGGGCCTGAAGAGCGTTAGGAGCGAGCCGTGGAAGCCTTTGGCGTCTATCGGGATCCCCTGGATTAGGTTGCCGACGATGACGCCTATGATGAGCGGGATGAGCGCGCTGACGGTGGCGAAGAGGTAGTCCCAGAGCTTCTTGTACTTGTTCCTGAACTCAAAGCTGACCGCCCTGAAGATGAAGAGGAACGCGAGCAGCCAGACCGCGAGGTAGAACGTGCTGAAGAGCGTCGCGTATAGGGCAGGCCACATTGCGAATATCCCTGCGCCCCACGTTATGAACCAGACCTCGTTGCCGTCCCAGACAGGAGCGATGGTGTTTACGAGTATGTCTCTGTCCCTCTCGTCCTTGATGAAGAACAGCAGTGAGCCCAGTCCGAGGTCGAAGCCGTCAAAGGCAAGGTACATTCCCAGGAGGAAGGCCGAAAAGTAAAACCAAGCAGTCGCGTAGTCCATCATTGACCACCTCCCGCGGCGCTTACCGCTGGAGCCGGAGCTGAGGTAACGTCCCCTTCAACCGGCTCGGGCCCCTCTCTGACGAGCTTCTTGACGAAGTGGAGCCAGATGTAGAACAGTATGAGGTAGACGATGACGAAGCCTATGAGTGTAGTCAGCACGCTTGCCGCTGAGATGTTCGCCGAGACACCTGTTTTGACCGTTACCATTCCCCACACCATCCAGGGCATCCTGCCGACCTCGTGGGTGAACCAGCCCGAAAGCCCTGCGAGCCACGGGAGCGGGAGTGTGACGACGAGCACCTTGAGGAACCACCTTGCGTCGTAGAGCCTGCCGATGAGCAGCAGGAGAAGCCCAACGAGGCCGATCAGGATGAAGAGCGTTCCCAGGCCGACCATGACGCGGTAGGCGTAGAACATGAAGGCAACCGGCACGGCCTTCTCAAGAACCTGAACCATCTTCTCGTTTGCGTTCGGGTCATTCGGGTTGATGCCGTAGGCCTTCATTATCCCATCAACAACCTCCTTTTTGACCTTCTCATTTGCGTAGTTCGGGTTGTTGAGAACCTGCTGGTACCATACGTATTTTGCTGCATCGTGCAGGCCGAGAACCTTCGCGTTCCAATCGCCGAACGATAACCAGCTCAGGAGCTTTGGAATCCCGATTGCAGCCTTGACCTCCTGGTTCTTCTCGTCGACGATCCCGAAGACTATCATCGGTGCCCCGGTTTCCGTCTTGAAGAGGCCCTCGTCCGCGGCCAACTTGGTCGGCTGGTACTTGGCTATAACCCTGCCCTCGGCGTGGCCGGTTGGGTACAGCTGGATCACAGAGCTTATGGCGAGAACGACGATGCCTATTGCAACGGCGCTCCTCGCGACCTGGACGTGCCTCTTCTTGAGAAGGTAGTAGGCCCCAACCGCCGCGACTATGTACGAGCCGGTGAGTATGGCCGAGTTGATGGTGTGGGTGTACTGGGAAACCAAGAGAGGGTTGAAGACAGCCTTCATGAAGTTCGTGAGTTCGGCCCTCGGGCCGAGGACGGTGTTCTTGATGATGTATGCGCTTGGAGTCTGCTGCCAGCTGTTTGCTATGAGGATCCAGAGGCCGGAAAGGCTTGAGCCTATGAAGACGAAGAACGACGAGATCCAGCTTATGACCTTGGGGAGCCTGTCCATGCCGAAGAGGAGAACGCCTATGAACGTTGACTCAAGGGCGAAGGCGAAGAGTCCCTCGAGCATCAGTGGTGGCCCGAATATCGAACCTACAAATGTTGAATATCTTGCCCAATTTGCTCCAAACTCGAACTCCATGACGATCCCCGTCGGGACACCGAGCACGAAGAAGACTCCAAGCCACTTGCTGAAGAACTTCGCCGCCTTGTACCACTGGTCTTCGTTGGTTATCGCCGCCATTGTCCATATCAGGAACACCATAAAGGCCATCCCTATGCTCGCCGGCACGAAAATCCAATGGTAGCCGGCGGTTAGGGCGAACTGTATCCTCGAAAGCAGCACCGGGTCCATCCTGTGTCACCTCCGTGTTTGATCCTCAAACTATTCTCAATAGGGTTCAAACTTATAATGTTTTCGGCTTTTCAAACATATGTACTCGACAAAAAACGAAAAGGTGGAGCAGGCAAACTAACCCTTGACCTTCGGCTTTGTGAAGAAGCCCAAGCCGTGCACCTCTGCCTCGTAGAGAATGAAACAGACTGTAAAGAGCATTCCTGCGACAATCCAGACAACGTTGTGGAGCAAGAACGCAAACAAGACAAACAGCAACGTCAATGTTATCGCAGTCAACCCGTATATAACCTCCTTTCCGGTTTCAGCTTCCACCCCCATGGAGACCACCAAGCTCAAGTTTTCTCTTAACTTCTTATATCATTTTCGCTTCTGGCTCTTTTCAAACCTTGGAGGTGCGATAATCAAAAGTGTTATATACCCCCGGGCCATAACGTTTTTGGACAGTCCACGTGGGAGGTGCTGTTATGGCGAAGGTTCTTATTTTGGGCGGTGGAACCGCCGGCCTGGTCGCCGGGAGGTACATAACGACCGAGGCGAAGAGGCTCGGCATCGATGCAGACGTCACGATGGTGACGGCAAGCGAGAGGCACTACATGCCACCACTCTTCATGGAGGTGGCTTTGGGCTCTGCTTCCGCCGATGAGACATGGGCACCGATAAAGAACGCGGAAAAGGTCTACGGCTTCAAGGTAGACATCGACAGGGTCACCGAGATTGACCTCGCCAACAGGCAGGTTAAAACTGAAAGCGGAAAGACCTACGACTACGACTACCTGTTCCTTGGATTGGGCGTCAAGTACGTCTGGGACAAGTACAAAGGCTTTGCCGAGTACGGCTACCACAACTACACCCTCGAAGGGGCTCTTGAGCTTCACAAAGCTTTGTCGGAGTTCAAGGGCGGGAAGATAGTCATCTACGCTCCAGAAGGGCCGCACCGCTGTGGCATATACCCCTACGAGATGAGCCTCAACCTGAGGATGTACTTCGAGCACCGCGGGGTTGAGGGAGTTGAGATAACCGTCGTCCACCCCGACAAGAGGCCGGGGATCGGCCTCGGGCCCGATCTGGTCAATTTCTTTGAGGGGGAGATGGAAAAGGCCAAGGTCAACTTCATCCCCAACGGCGGCCACGTCGAGATAACGCCGAACAAGGTTGTAACCAAGAACGCGGAAGTTGACTACGATTTGCTCATCAAGATACCGCCGATAGCGATTCCCGACGTCATGTCCTTCATGGCGAACGAGAAGGATCCGCGCTGGGCGAAGGTAATCGGCCCAGACTTCCGCTATCCTGACTACGACGAGGTCTACATCGTCAGCGAAGCGAGCATGCCGCCGCTCGGACTCCTCACAGCTGGAGTTCCGCTCCACAACGCTTCAATCGTTGCGGCAACCAGCATACTCCACAGGATACACGGGGGCTACCCGGTCGCTGAATACGCCCCGACCATGTGTGTTGGCCACGGCTACAACACCGGCTTCTCAGGAAACTGCGAGTACGAGTGGGCAGGGAGCAAGTACAAGCGCGAGTGCTACCTCCTCGTCAAGAGTCCGCTCGTGAGGCTGATGAAGGATTCCTTCTACAGGGGCTGGCTTGACAGTTTGAGGCTGTGAGGTGGTGAAGATGGCCGAGCTTAAGCTTACCCAGGAAGAGGTTGTGGCCGTTAGGGAACTTGCCGAAGTCGCCTTAGCCCTTAAGAGGGGCGGAACCCTCGGGCTTCTCAAGGCGATGACCGAGAACGGCGACAAGCTCCTCGAAACGATAGCGGAGGAAAAGGCCCTTCTGAGGCTCCTCGGCGTTGGGAACGCCGCCTTAGAGCCGGTCAGGGAGCTCGAAACCGCGGAGGCCAGGGAGATAGAGTGGAACACCGAGGAACTCGTGAGGGCTCTTCTGAAAGCTTTAGCGAAGACGGATCCGAAGGAGGCACCGAGGGTTGGCATGACGGCAGCTTTGGGCTACCTCCGCGACGAGGACGTTCAGAAGGGACTCGGCTTCCTTTTAGTCCTTGCGAAGAACCTCGGAGCGGCTTTGAACGGCAAGCTCTGATCCTTTCCTTCTTTTGGGGGTGAAACCTTGAGGGTTCTCTTCACCTACATGGGCGCACCCACGACCAAGGATGAAATCGAGGACTTCATATTCCGCTTTCTCTACGATGTGAGGCATCACATAGGGCTCGACGTTCCCGGGGCTAAGGTGGTAATCAAAGGTATAGCAAAGGCCCGCGCAAGGCAGGTCAGGGGGCACTACGACGTTATAGGAGGTAGAAGCCCGCTCGTCGAGTACATGACGGAGATAGCGAGGGCTGTAAGCGAAAAGACTGGCCACGAGGTAAGGCTCGGCATGTGCTACTCAAGACCGCTTTTGGAAGAGCTTGACTGGGACTTCGATCTGGTCTTCCCTCTCTACCACGTCTACTCAAGCTCCACCACCGAGCGCTGTCTGGCTAAGATAAGGGAGCTCTTCGGGGAGAAGCCCTACGTAATGGAGTGGTGGGACAACGCGAAGTTTATCCGCTGGGTTCAGAGGAACATAGAAACCGGTCTGGAGGATAGCGGTTTTGAGGAGCCCTACGTCATCCTCAGCGTCCACAGCCTGCCGAAGAGGGTAATCGACGAGGGCGACCCCTACGAGAGAACCCACAGAAAGCTCGCCGAGAGGGTCATGAAAGCTTTCGACCTGCCCTGGGAGATTGCATTCCAGAGCAAGTTTGGAAGGGGCCAGTGGCTCGGGCCCGAGGTACCTGAGGTTTTAGAGAGGCTGAAATCCGAGGGAGTGAGCGAGGTTCTCGTTTACCCGCTCAGCTTCATCGTCGAGAACATCGAGACCCTCTACGAGCTGGACGTTGAGTATGGGGAAGTGGCTGAAAGGCTCGGCCTTAGATACAAAAGGGCCGGGCTCAACCACCGCGATCCGCTTTTGAGCGAAGCTATAGCGGAGGTGATTGAAAATGCCGTTAACGAGAACTGAAGGTGTGAAGGTAAGGGGAACGGAGAGGTTCACCAACGCTTTCATAGCTTACATCATGGGCTTCGTCGGTGGGATTCCACTCCTCCTCATGAAGGACACCGACGAGTTCACAAAGCTGCACGCGGCTTACTCAAGCGTCATGGGCTTCTTCGCCTGGCTGGCCTTCATGGCCCTCTGGCACATGCCGATGGTGAACCCCAACTACCCGCACTTCGGACCGGCCCTCTACGTCGCCTACGCCTGGTTGGTCTACGCGCTCTTCGGCATGTACGCCTTCATAAGGGGGAAGACCTATCTCATCCCGGGGATTGACTGGATGGCGAAAGGTCTAATAAGGGCCCTCTCCAATGCCGTGTGAGGGATGGCAATGAGAAAACTCGGCCTCGCGGCAGGGGCCTTCGCCCTGCTCCTGCTCCTGCCCGCGGCAGGGGCGGTCAATCCAACGAATTTTATGGATTCCTTCATAAAAGCCCTCAACACAGGCAACTACTCGCTCATAAAGCCCTACCTGGGCGGCACGCTCGGAGAGCAGTTCACGGAGGACTATTTCAACCGGATCAGGGGGTTCACCCTGACGAACTACGGGGAGCTGAAGGGCTACAGCCCCATCGAGAACGGGACGTCGGGGGGCCTCCTAAAGTTCGAATATCGGGTAAGGGCTGAGAAGGGCTCTTTCCCAGTTCTGCTGGCGTATAGAAACGGCACCCTCGTTGGAATAGCCCTCGGCATAGCCCCGAGGCCGAATCCCTTAGGTATGGTGGCGAGCATACTCTCATCCACTGCCGCCATCCTCCTGCTGGCCTTCCGGAGAAGGCCCTCTCTACCGGACTTCTTCCTCGGTTCCGGCCTCGCCCTGGGGCTCGCAGTGATAATACCCTTTTACAGCATCACCCTCCTGACCGTTGGGAACCCGGTGAGAAGGGCGCTTATCCTTGCCCTGGTCTCTGCGGTGACCGTGGAGGGCCTGAAGTTCTACTTCTCACGCGGAAGGAACGGGCTCTCTTTAGGCCTCGGATTGGGCTTCGGCAAGTACGTTCTCCTCGCCATAGGCACCTTCGTCTCCGCCAACTTCCTGATGAAGATACCGGTGGCCTTCTCGGGAGGGGCGCTCTACGTCGTCCTCGAAGCCTTCCTCCTGACCGCTTACCACGGGGTCACCGGGGCAATCTACTCAAGGAGCCGCAGATGGATCTATCCAGCTGGCTTTTCCCTTCTACTGGCGGCCGTCTACTTTTCCCTTGCGGAAGGCCGCCCCTTAGGCATCCTGCTCTCCCTCGCAGCCTTTCTTCCATTGGTGAAGGGGTGGGATCATGGAGTCCCTTGACAGGAACATACTCGAGCTACTTGAGGGCAGCGTCGAACTCGCGAAGAAGGTCGGTGAATACGTCATAAGGAGCGGCGGGAAGAGGATCAGGCCGAGGATCGTCCTCGCGGTGGCCGAGGATCTCGGGCTTGAGGGGAGGGACGCCCTCGATCTGGCCTCGGCAGTCGAGCTCATCCACACCGCCAGCCTCGTCCACGACGACGTCATTGACCTCGCTGAAAAGAGGAGGAACAGCCCAACTGTGCTCATGCGGTGGGGCCCGGAGCTGGCCGTCTTAACCGGGGACTTCCTCTTCGTCAGGGCCCTCAGGGTAATAGGGAGCAAGAAGCTTGAAACCGTTGACTACGTTGCCCGCGCAGTGGAGGACATGGTGAAGGCGGAGATACTCCAGGAGGCCGTCCGCGGGAGGATCCACCTCGGTGTGGATACCTATTACAAGATAATAGACGGCAAAACGGGACGGCTCTTCGGCGTGGCCTTCGCGCTCCCAGCCTACTACGCTGGAAAGCCCTTCTGGGGGGAACTCGACAGGGCCGGAAACCTCGTGGGCAGGGCGTTTCAGATCGTCGACGACGTCCTCGACTACTTCCCCGGAACCGGAAAAGACCGCTTTAAAGACCTGCTCAACGGCAAAGCGACCCTCCCTCTTATCCTCTACACTGAGAGCTACGGCTCGGGCTTTGTGGAGAGCGTCCTGAGGGAGCCGAAGGAGGAGCGCCTATTGGAGCTCTTCGACAGGATGAGGGAGGCCGGGATCTTCGAGAAGTCCATTGAGGTCGCCAAGGGTTTTCTAAACAAAGCGCTCAAGATGGTGGAGGAAGCCCCCTTCGACTCCACCCGCGTCGTCTCGCTCGTTAGGGGGTACTTTGACGATGTCTTCGGGCGTTTTCCCTTGCGGAGTCGATAGCCTTTCAGGAGCTTTGACAATCGTCCAAAATCCTTTCGGGAAAAGACGAAAGACTTAAAAGGCCTAATTAGCCCAACCTAATGGAACCGGGTGGGAGGGGCATGATAGGGGTCCTGGCAACTCTGACTTTCGCGGTACCCATCCTGGGCGGGCTTATGCTGTTCAAACTGGATGAAAAACCCGCCGATTTCCTTATGCTGACCTCTTTTGGGTCGGCTATGCTGTTCCAGCTGTGGACTGCTTACGTCTACGTCGCCGGACGCTTCGGCGAAACCGTTCACCTCACCTACCTGAGGAGCACCCAGTTCGGCGAGGCCTACGGCTTGATAATCGACCCGATGAGCGTTCTAATCGGCACCGTTGTCGCGGTCGCCGGCTTCATCTTCATGTTCTACGGTGTGGAGTACATGAGCGAGAGGAACGTGGGGCACCCGGGTGGAAAGGGGAGAGGCCTCTTCTACGCCTGGATGACCCTCTTCGAGGGCGCGACCTTGGGCTTCATCTACTCCTCGACCTTCCTTGGCCTCCTCATCTTCTTCGAGCTCATGGGGCTCGCCTGCTGGGGTGTGGTGAGCTACTACAACACGCCCGCCGCGCGGAGGGCCGGCTTCAAGGCATTCATAATTCCAAACGTCGGTGCCATGATAGGCTTTTATACGGCCCTGGGAGTCGGGTTCACCCAGCTTCACGACCTGAGTCTCTTCTCGCTCTCACGCCTCTCGCCCTCGGTAAAGCCCTGGCTCTTCATAGTCCTCCTCTTCGCCGGCTACACCAAGAGCGCCCAGTTCCCCACCTACTCGTGGATTCCCGATGCCATGGAGGCTCCAACGCCAGCGAGTGCCTTCCTGCACGGCGCCGCGATGGTCGAGATGGGGGTCTACCTCGTAGCCAGGGTTCTTCAGTTCATAGGCCCCCTCCCAACGTGGGTCTTCTACTTCATGGCCGCCATGGTCTCGGTGACCCTCCTTATCCCGATGCTTAATTACCCCCTTCAAGTGGACGCCAAGAGGCTTCTCGCCTATTCCACCGTTGCCGAGGCCGGGATAATGTTCTCCGGGCTCACCTTTGCCTCCCTCGGCCTCGACGTCGGCATAAGGGCCGCGATGTTCCAGCTGACAACGCACGCCTTTATAAAGGGACTCGGCTTCCTGACGGCGGGAACCTTTACCTACTCCCTCGGAACCCTCGACCTCAGGCGGATAAGCGGGCTTAAGGAGGTTCTCCCAGTAAACGGATTCTCCTGGAGCGTCGCCCTCCTCGGGCTGGCCGGCCTGCCGCCGATGGGCATAGCCTTCAGCAAGGCCGAACTGCTGATGAGCCTGAGGGCCCTCCACGTTACCCCCGTCGCCTGGATTCCAGTGATCCTCGTGCTCCTCGACTCGGTGGTCTTCCTCTGGGTCGGCCTCAAGTGGATAGGCAGGAACGTCTTCGGGAGGCCAAGCGCGGCGAGGGCGGAAACCCACTGGATCATAAACGCCTCTCTCATAGCCCTCGTCATCCTCACGCTGATCTCAGCCTACCTCGCCTATCCGCTGGTCGAGGAGATAGGCTTCGCGGGGGTGGTCTGATGGCCCACCTCTGGATTGTCAGCGCGGTTCTCACCGCATACCTCTTAGGAGCCCTTGCCGGCCTTTTCAACCGCAGGAAGACAGCTTACTCCCTCTCCCTCCTCGCGTCCCTCCTGGTCTTCCCGCTGGCGGTGTACGGGATCGGCGGGGTTCACGGCGAGGTCATCCCATTCCTCCCCACCGAGGTCTCAATCGACGCCCTCTCAGCCCTCTTCCTCCTCGTCTTCGCAATCGTTGGCAGCGCCCTCTCCATCTACCTCATCTCCTACTCTCAGGGCGGGAGCGTCAGGTTCACGAGCATGGCCCTCAACGGGGCCCTAATGTCGGCCTTCCTCTTCCTCATAACGGACAGCCTCGAAAGGATGACCCTCGCCTACGAGCTCTTCGCCTTCTTCACCTTCACGATAACCCTCGCCTCCGGCATAAGAAAGGCCGAGGAGAGCGCCCGCAGGTACCTGTGGAACACCCAGGTGTTCGGCATGGTGCCCCTGCTCTTGGCGACGGGCCTTGCATATTCAGCGGTCGGGAGCCTTCACGGGCTCACCTTTGAGGGCCTCTCAGCGAACGCCGAAAAGCTCCCGTCGCCCTGGCTCGTCTACGCCTTCTACATCTCGGCCGCCCTCGTGAGGAGCGGCGTCTTCCCCCTCCACACCTGGGTTCCATCAACTTACAGGAGAACCCCAGCCGCCCTCGTCCCCGTCTACCTCGTGGGGGAAGCCATGGGCTTCTACATGCTCCTCAGGCTCCTCTTCTTTGTCCTCCCCCCCTCCCCGGTAGCAGGCTAT
>WAKU01000109.1 GCA_015523195.1 Thermococcus sp. | reverse complement strand
TTTGAAGTGGTGCTACTATCCTCTGCCAGCGGGAACAAAGGGGAAGTATGAAAGGGTAAAATCTACCAGCCGCTCCTTCCACGTCCCCTTCCCATTCCCCTTCCGCGCCCCATGCCGCGGCCCATTCCTCTACTACCCATTCCGGGGCCGTAGCCGCCCATTCCGCCGCCCTCAGGCCCCATAACCGGATCTGAGAGCTCTCCCCTGAGGAAGGCCTCAATTGCTTCTCTAACCGTCATGTTTGCAGGGGCGGTTGCCATCCTTATCCCGGCAGCCTGAAGGGCGCCGTGGGAGTTTGGACCGAACTCACCTGAGATTACGACGTCAGCTCCATTGTCAATTACGAACTGGGCTGCTGTGACTCCCGCTCCCCTCGGCTGGGAGTAGCCGGGGTTCGGGACAACCTGAACGTTCACTATTTCCCCGTTCTCCACGTCAACTATCGTAAAGGTTGGGGTTCTCCCAAAGGCCGGGTTCACCCTGTCGTCGAGACCTCCGGTTAAGGTTGGAACTATGACCCTCATCCTATCACCTCCGCAAAAATTAGGACGACCGAACTTAAAAAAGTTTGCATAAGCTCAGAACGGCCCGAACGCTCTGGGGCGCGTCCCGATGAGTTCCCAGAGTATGAGGAGCACCAGCAGTCCGAGGGCGTACGGAAGGGCCACGAGGAACAGCTTGAGCAGGAAGTAGAGGATACCGAGCAGTATGAGAATCTCGATCAGCCAGTAAACCCCGCGGAAGGGGTAGAATCCTCCTCTTCCGTAGCCCCTTCCCATCCCCCTTGGCATTTTTTAGCCTCCTGATGCCGTTACAGATCAAAAGGGGAAAAGGGCGTCACCACCAGCCGAAGAACCTGGCGAGCCACGCTCTCCTGCTCGGCTGACCTGTCCACGGGCAGTAGCCGAGCCTCGCTCCCCAGCCTCTTCCTCTGCCGAACCCTCTGCCACGTCCCCATCCGCGTCCCCAGCCTCTGCCCCAGCCGAAGCCATAGGCCGGGTAGGGCGGGTAGGCCGGAGCCGGATACGGACCGTAGGCCGGCGTTGGAGTAGTCGGAGCAGTGGGGGGCGCTGGAGCGGTTGGTGTAGCCGGTGCAGGCAGGGTGAACTGTCCGGCCGTGCCGCTGACGACGGCCTTTATCGCCTCCTCAACCGGAGTCCCCGGTGCGACCTGGTAGAGCTTCATGCCCGCTGCCTGTATCGCTCCAAGGGCGTTTGGACCCACCTGTGGTGCTATTATCGCCTCAACACCCTCGTTGATGAGCGTCTGAACCGCCATCGGGCCGGCCCCTCCTCCGGCCATCGCAGCCCCGTTCTGGATGACCTTCTCGTTGGTAACGTTGCCCTTCTCGTCCACCTCCGCTATGTAGAAGGCTGGGGCACGTGCAAAGACCGGTGCAACTGTGTCGTTCCTACCTCCACCATTCGTCGGAACCGCGATCTTCATGCGCATCACCTCCATTATTTTGTGCATATGCACACCATTTAAACTTTTCGGCATCCCTAACCCTTATAAGCCCCGGACTGGATGGCGTGGCGGTGATGCCGATGGTGAGGTGCCTTAAGGTCGCCTTTGGAATGGAGGATGAGGAGCACTTAATTGACGCGCACTACGGTGACTCAGAGTTCTTTACGGTCTATGAGGTCTGCGAGGACGGGAGGGTTAAACTCCTCGAAAAGAGGCCCAACAAAGCCAAGGACTTTGAGGAGGAGGAACATGGGGATCCGAGGAAGTTCAAGGCCGTCGTGAGCCAGCTCCTCGACGTTGACCTCCTCGCCGCCTTCAGAATGGGTCCAAACTTCCTGAGGATAAGGGACAGAACCAACAAGGTGGCTTTCTTCACGAGGACGAGGGATCTAAAGCTCGCCCTCCAGAGGGTCGTGGAAAACTTTAGCTCGCTCTGGGAGCAGGTTCGGGAGAAAAAGGAGAGGGTAAGGGAGGCCATGCTCGAAGGCTGACCCCTTTACCTCCTGAGGGTTGCGACGAGCTTTCTCTCGTCCAGGAGCATTTCCATTGCGTCTTTTACATCCCTGACAGCGATGTCGCTGGCGAGGAGTGCATCCACCGTTGCTCCTTCTGGCCCGATTACGCAGAAGGCAAGCTCAGCTGCCTCGAGCATCGCCACGTCGTTGTTGCCGTTTCCAACGGCGGCGTATGGGCTGTAGGTTCCTGCTATCTTTGCCTTCTCAACCCCGTCCCTCACCCTCTCGATCCTTACGGGAAGACCTTCCATCTCCTCACCGAGGGTTCCAAAGGTGTCGGAGCTGAGGACCACGACGGTGTACCTTTCGCAGAGCTTCCTGAGGAGTTCTTTCACTTCCTTACTCACCCTCCCAGCTTCACCGAGGGTTCCGTTGAGGTCGAAGAGAACCGCGCTAAACTTAACCGTCCCGTAGTTTGGAACCTCAACCTCCATTGAGACCACCGTTCACCGTCTGCCTTAGTCTTTAAAAAGGCTTTACGTACAACTTCGAAAAAGGTTAAAAAGACTATTCG
>WAKU01000108.1 GCA_015523195.1 Thermococcus sp. | reverse complement strand
GGGTTTTCCATCGTAATTGTCGAGGAAGAGTTTGAAAGTATGCTCCCCAGCACCGTAAACCGTGTAGGAGAAGGTGATGTTCTTCTCCCCATTAGCCGGAATCCTCCCCTCTAAACCATCAATCCTCTTGATAACAGCTCCACTCTCATCCTCAACAAAACCAACCAGCGAAAGAACCCCACTCTCATAATTCCTAACCTCAACAGTAAAGTAAACCGGCCCCCCACCAACAACTTCCCTCGGGAAAACTTTGAGTGCCGCCCCAAAGATCTGATAGCTGGGGCTGACCCTAATAGTGCCATTTATGCTGTTTGAACCGCCCCCGCCGTCCACACGTGGGGCGGAAGCTTCTGGCCCGATGGACACGGTTCCCTCGCTGGAGACGGCTCCGCCTCCCAGCCGCGAGCTGTAGGCCGTTATCCTGTACGAGTGCGTTCCGGCTTCGGCGAACCATCTTATGCTGAAGGTCTTAGTGGAGTCCGGGCTTATAGTGCCCGAGGTCTCCCCCACCGGCTGCCCGTCTATGTAGAGCATGAGGTTAACACTACTGCTCAAGTGGTAAGTGTTCTGAACCGTCACGTGAAAGGTCACGGTTTCGCCCTCCTTAGGAAGGTCCGGACTGGATTTAGCGTCGAGGACTCAACGAGCCAGCAGGAGAGGGAGGGGAAGGTATAAGAACCTCCCCATTATCGCTCTCACTGTAGTTGAAGAACCTGAATACGCCGAAGTACTCGTAACTGCCGGGGCGGGAGTAGTCAACGGTGCCGAGGTAGACCGTCCTGTTGTCGCTTGGCGCGAGGATCACGCGGGTGACGTTTACCTGCTTCACCGTCAGGTAGTTCCCATCGGGCACCTCGGAGTACAGGCTTATCACCCCCGAAACAGGAAGTTCGTTGGAGTTGTAGAGCTGAGCCTCGTAGCGGACTCTGCTTCCAGCTCTGACCGCCTTGATGGTGAAGTTGACGTTCGCGGGGTTGATGGGAGAGACCCTGTAGAGGTCTTCATGGTAAAAGACCAGGGCGTCCCTTATGAGGCTTCCTGTGGGCAGGTAAGATGCGGAAGGGTTCCCGGAGCGGGGGCCGGTCTTCCCGCCGGTCGGGACGGCGCCGCCCGGTGATTCCCCGGGCCCGTACCTCACGCTGACGAAGCCGCCCACCTTGAAGCTGAGGGAGTCGTCCGGGATCGAGAAATCCCCGCTCTCCCAGACTCCGGAGCCGGAGTAGAGGATGCCGGGGCTGAGGTAGTATCTCCTGTCCCCGGAGGAGATCGTGACGTTCTGCACCACAACGGCGCTCCCGTGAACGGTGTAGTGAATTAAGACCCTGTAGAGGATCCTGTCATAGGAGTAGCCCGAGACAGTGACCTCAACTTTGTCCACAGTCAGATAGGGGGCCGAACCTAAGGACAGGGAGGGGAGGTCAAGGAAATACGGCACTGGAGCGGTGCTCGAATGCGAGCTTGAGATTAGCCGCACCGTCATGAGCCTCCCGAGTTTCAAGATCTCCTGGGAGGCGACATCCCACATCTCGTCCGTGGAGTAGCCGTCGCTGATGGCCGCCGCGAGGGTGTAGAGGCGGGAAAGCTCGCGGTACGCGTCGAGGGCGTTCGGCCAGTAGTAGATCTCCACGACCCTTCCGTTGGAGGTGTAGGAGACCGTCCTGAAGGCAATCCCGCCATTGGGATAGTAGACCTCGGCCGAGTCAGTTAGGAGGTGGTAGAGCTCCTTCCTCATGTCCTTCACCGAGCTGAGGAATGCCCCCGGGTTTCTGCCGCTGATGGCGCTGGCCACCGAGCGGTAGGAACCGATGTAGGGGTTTACGGCTTCCTCGCCCGCGGTCGGAGGGCTCCTCAGGTTCCTCCACCATTCCTTCTTAATGGCCCACGCTTCGTAGGACGCGTACTTCCACCCCACGCTGATGAAGGCCTTTGCGAAGCCGTCGAGGAAGTACTTCATGTTGAAGCCGCCCTCGATGTGGTTCCTCTGCTTTGCTATGTACTCCCGCAGCGCCCTGATCTCCTCGTCCGTCCAGCCAGCGCTCCTGAGCTCGGAAACGGTCTCGTTGGGGAGCCCCTTCGAGGCTATCTCATCGGCCATCTCCCTCAGCTCGTCCTCGGAGTAGTAGAGCTTAACCCCCGACTCCTCAAGCTCAACGAGGGCTTTCCAGATGCCGGCGGAGATGTTCGCGGCGTTTTCTTCGCCCGCCCTTGAGTTCAGAACCAGCTCAGAGGCCGTGGACTCCGACGGGGAGTCATTCAGCTGAACCACGAGCTGGCCTTCCTTGACGAGTATCTCCCAGAAGCTCTGGTACGGGCCGTTCTGCTGCGTGCCGTTTACCTGGGTCGCCGCGACGCCCCCGACGTTGAGGAGCGCCCCGACTATCAGCATCACAGACAGTAACGCTGCAACTTTCACGTTGTACCACCAAATAATATTTGGCGTTGAACTTTTTAAGGTTTTTCTGTTCAGATTTTGCGCACAACTATCAGTAGTGTGCAAAAAAAGGCTCATGCGCGGATGAACCAGCGGCTGTTTTGCTGGCGTGAAGGGGCGTTTTTCACCTCACCCTGAACCTCAGCAGGGCAGCCAAACCACCCAAAGCCCTTAGCTTTTCACCGCCCTCGTGCTCAGAGCTGACAACAACAACCTCACCGCGGGAATATCTCACCGCGTCCATCAGCTCCTCGATCTTCTCCCTGTGCTCGCCTTTGAGAAGCTCGTCGAGCACCAAAAGCGTCTCTACTGCACCGTAGTTGACCGCTTCCTCCACCTCCCTGAGACCATAGGCAGCCAAGCCGTTGTTTTTAGCTATGTTCTCAAGCACCTTCTCGACCAGCTGAATTTCCTTGGCAACCCTGTTCTCGTGGTAGACCCTCTCCACCGTTCCGCGCTTTATGACCTCGTAGATGCCCGTCCTTCCGGTCACGCTCGTGTCCTCTATAACGACCCTTTTGGAAAGCTCGGGGTACTTCTCCTTCAGGAACTTGTAGAAGTCCTCCTTTACGAAGCCGGGACCAGCAACGATTGCCTTCTCAACTCCCTCGCGCCTCATGACTTCCTCCATGGTCTTTGCAACGTCGTGGAAGAACCGCTTTTCTTCGCTCTCGCGGTCGGTGTTGTAGCGCTTCCCGCCGAGGTTGTAGCGTATGCTGTTGAGAATCTCCACCCCGTACTCCCTCACGAGGGCCATGTCAGCTTCTCCCTCATCAATGACGACTATCATCACCCTCGCTCTCTTGGAGGCCTCAACGGCTTCCTTTAACCTTTCAATGTGGTGCTCCTTCCAGCGGGGCTTCTGGATTGTAACGACGGTCCCCTCCTCGACGGTTATCGTGTGGTATTTTCCAAGGGGAACGTCCTCCCTGCTCGCATAGACGATTGGCCCGGTAACCCTAACTTGATTCGCGAACTTGTGGAAGTTTACCTTCTCGGCTTTAACGCCGAGGAAGACCGGGATTACCTCGACCTTCTCCGCCCTCAGAGAATCGCTCCTCTGGGCCTGCTTGCGGAGGGTTTTGGCGTAAACCACATCTCCCGGGTCGATTATGTGGTAGAGGTGCCAGAGGTCATCGAGCGTCTCAGCTTTTACCTTTACCTTGCCCTCTTTGGGCTTCTCCTCGATTATTTGCATTATCTCACCTCCTCAGCAAGGTCTCCAGCGGAATACCGCGTTTTTTGGCATCCCTCAGTTCCATAAGAAGTTCGTGCAGTTCGTCCTCACTAACCTCAAAGTAGCCGGAGAAGTTTTTCGCCTTTGAAATCAAAACGTTGAAATCTCCAACCATTTTCTCCACAACAAAAGTTTCTGAGTGGAAATAAAAGGTTTTGGACAGGGCTAAATAAGCTCCCTCTCCGTCTTGGTTAGCCTCTTAGCCCCGTTCTCGGTGATGACGATGGTATCCTCTATGCGAACCCCGCCGAACTTCGGGATGTAGATGCCGGGTTCAACCGTTATCACCATGCCCGGTTTGAGAACGGTCTCGTCCCTCTGGCTCACGCCGGGCCACTCGTGTATCTCAAGGCCGACACCGTGCCCGGTTGAGTGGATGAAGTAGTCGCCGTATCCGTACTCTGTTATAACGTCCCTGACTATGGTGTCGAGCTCTTTGGCGGTGATCCCCGGTTTAGCTTCCTCAACGCCCTTTTTCTGGGCCTCCAAAACGATCTCGTAGATTTCCCTCTGCTTCTCGTTTGGCGAGCCAACGACGATGGTTCTCGTCATGTCCGAGTTGTAGTGCCCGTAGAGAGCGCCCTCGTCGATGACGACCAGATCGCCCCGCTCTATCCTCTTGTCGCTCGCTACCCCGTGCGGTAAAGCGGAACGCCACCCGCTCGCGATTATTGTGTCGAAGGCCGGCTTTTCAGCGCCGTTCATCTTCATGGCGTACTCCATCTTTGCCGCTATCTCCCTCTCGCGCCTGCCCTCGCTTATCTCCTCTAAAGCGACCATCATCGCCTGGTCGGCTATCTTGCAGGCCCTCTCAATGACCTCAAGCTCCTCAGGGGTTTTGATTATGCGGAGCTCTTTGATTACCTCATCCACCGCCGTGAAGTCCTCAACGCCTGCTTTCTCCTTTAGAATTTGAAGCGTTGAGAAGCTTGTCCTCCCTTCTATCCCTAACTTCCTGAGCTTTAGCGAGGAAAGCCTCTCGTAGAGCTCCTTTCCGGTTTTGAACTTCTCAACGGGCACCTTTGAGGTCTCTTTTGCTTCCTCGTATTCTAACTCGGGAACCATAAAGGTTGCATCGTCGGGAGTGACGACGAGGTAGCCGCCGAGAACCGGCGAAGAGCCCGTGAAGTAGAAGAGGTTGGGTTTGTAGGTTATCAGCACGCCGTCGAGTTCCTTTTCGGCCGTGAAACTCCTCAACCTTTCGATCCTCATCCGTATCACCGGGCAAAGGTTTGAGCCGGGGGATAAAACCCTTTCGACGGAAAAGTTTTATACCCGATGGTCTATTTAAGACGGTTGAAATCATGTACAGGAGGATAGACGAGTTCCTGGACTCAGAGGCCTCCATCAAAAAGGGGGAGGCGCCGAGAAAGAGAAAGAAACGCCTTAAGGAGACCAGCTTGGATTCTTTTCTCCCGGAGGAGCACGTTGAGTACTTCAGGCAGCTCCGCATTGGCTCGAAGAAGATGAGGAACGCTAAGATCGAGGGGTTATAGGCTTTCCGCTACCACTGCTTTCTCCCCAACCCTGAACACGAAGGCCCTCCTATGACCCCTGAGACCGGCTTCAATCCTCTTCCTCAGCCTCCAGTACTCGTTCTGGGGGACGCTCACCTTGAGGGTCGCCCTCCCGAAGCCCTCCTTCCTCAGGAAGTCGTTTATCCTGAGGGGATGGAAGGGCAGAACGCCGACAACGCGGTAGGTTCTCTTGAGGTAGGGGCTCCTAAGTTCCTCATCTCCCGTCGCCAGGACTCGCCTCTTCTCGCGCAGGAGCATCCTAACTTCGGCGGGGAGGATGTGGAAGAGCTCGTTTATCAAGTCCGCGTAGTCTATGCTCTGCGGTATCTCGTAGAGGTATTCACCGGGCTCTTCGCTCCACTCGACTATGTTCTCCAAGCTTTGATCGCTCTCAAGCCTGACCCCGGCTGGAAGGATTACCGCGCTCCTCTCGGCCTTCGCGAGTGGCCCGGTGTAGAAGGTGAGCCTGTTCAAGGCCCCGAAGAGGTCTATGTACTCAAATTCCCCCTTCCAGGGAACCTTCTCGCGCCTCATCTGCGGGGGCAGGTCGAAGATGAAGGCGTCGGTTTTCTTTGAGTACGCCTCGTAAACCTTCAACGGGCTCGGGAGCAGATCTTCAAGCTTTCTCTCGGGCATCTCGGGGGGCCGGGCGGGGTCCGAGAAGATTACCTCCGCATTGACCCTCTCGACCGTTTCCGGATCGAGGGAGTCGGCGTTTATGAACTCGATGTTCTTCACGCCGTACCTCTCGGCGTTCCGCTTTGCGAACTCAATTTTTAGAGAGTCTATGTCGATTCCATAGGCTCTCTCAACCTCCATCGCGTAGAAGATGAGCTGTATCCCTATTCCGCAGGAGACATCGGCTATGCTATCCACATTAAACTCCCTGAGCCTCTCGGCCCTGTACTTAGCTACGGCTTCATGGGTTGCGTAGCGGAGGCCCTCCAAGTCCATCCAGAGGTCGTCGCGCGAGAACTTGTCCCTCGCCTTTATCCTCGCCCGGGCTATTTCCGCTGCCAGCTCCCAGTTCTCCCCGAGCCTCGCGCGGAGCTTCCTCTCGTCGAGACCCCGCTTTATCATCTCGACCGCCGCGGCCACGAGTTCGTCCGTCACTCCCTCAAGTGTCATCAATGGTGACTCCCTAAGAGCTTTAAAAACTTCTCGATGGCAAGAGCTTAAAAGGGGGAGGCGGTACCCTCTAAGGGTGGGAATATGCGCTTTAATTGGAGGCTGCTAATCTTCGTTCTGATAGCCATCGGAATGATGGGGTCATCAACGTGGTACGCCTATCACGTGGCCGTAAAGCCGGCCCTCCAGGACTACATAGGCGACGAGGTCTGGTACGTCCCGTCGAGCAGGAACGTCCTCCACAGGCTCGGTATGGATCCCCACTACGTCCACGACGGCTACGAAGGGATCAACGTGATCTTCAAAGACGAAACCGCCAAGCTCAAATACAGGTACATCGTAAATGAGGCCCTCTCCGAGTACGGTGGAAACCTCTCTGCCACGGTGAGCTATCAGAAGTTCCCGGGTCTCTACGTTGAAGTCAAGGAGAACCATCTGAACGAGTTTCTCGCCTACTTAGCCAAGTACATCCCGGACGGCGAGTACTACACCGTCACCGGCTACAGGTACCCGGACAAGGACAACATACAGAACTACCTCAACCTCGAACACCCCTTCTTAGGAAAGGACTTCATAATGGCCGGAATGCTCCTCTTCGGGGACAGACCCATCGGCTGGCGCCTCCCGGGCATCATACTCTTTGCAATTCTCCAGCTCCTCGTTCTCTTAGCCGCCTACCGCGTAAGCAGAAGCTACCTCGCCTCCCTCATAGCGCTCTTCTTCGTCGCAGTCGACCCAACACTTCAGGCCACGGCCGTCGCGGCCATGCTCGATATCTACGTCGCCTTCTTCGTGGCCCTCTTCCTTCTACTGGCCGTCTACGGCAGGGATATGTGGACGGGAGTTTCCATAGGCCTCTCCTCCGCTACCAAGCTGAGCGGTGCCTTCGGCTACCCCGTCTTCTTCATACAGGTCTTCAACAACCTCCGCTCGGCCGGAAGGTGGGTTCTCGGGAGGCTGCTCATCATACTCCTCCTCTTGGCGGGCGACATCGTGGCTTACGCAGCCTACTACTCCGGCTTCAAAGGGCCCGACTACTACAGGGCGCTCTCGATCTTGGCCCTGATAGCGCTTGCCGAGTTCTCGCTCAGGTGCAGGGACAGGTTAAGGGAGCTGGTGATCTCGATCTCAGCCCTGTTGGTGCTCCCGATAGTCGGTTTCCTCCTTCCTGAGATCCCCGCCGTTAAGGTCGTTGGCTTCAAGGACTGGCTGATGAACTTCTTGGGGAGCTTCAAGTGGCACCTCAGCTACAAGGGTCCTAACCCATGGACGGCGCCCTTCTGGGAGTGGTTCTACAACGGAAAGTCGTTCCACTTCCACTTCAACCCTGACGTCGTTGCCAGCACCGACCCGGCGCTCCTCCTCTTCATGGTCGTCGCCATCTTCGCAATCCCCTACGTCTGGCGGAGAAAGGGGGCAGTTCTCGTACCCTTCGGAATTTTCTGGAGCACGGTTGCTCTCTTCGCCCTCCAGTACGCCCTGGGAGGGAAGACCCAGTTCAGCTTCTACGCAACGGCCCTCGTCCCGGAGGCGGCGGTCGTTACGGGTGTGGTGGTCAACGAGATCGTAAAGTGGGAGGCCTTCACCGAGTCCCTCCTCGATTACCTCTACTGGCTCGGCAAGCTGCTGCACGTTGGGCGCTTCGTTAGGTACGTTGAGGACCGCAGAAAGCCCGAGGAAGGAGAGGAGGTCGCTCAAGAACCCTTCCCGTTTCCGATTCCCTCGGTATACGCAAACTTAGACGGCCTTCCGAAGAGGAGGGAGATCAGGGTGAAGAGGAGGGAACCCCGGCCCGGCGGGCTCCCGAAGAAGGAGGAGAGCTCAGGGGAGAAAGTCGTATAAGCTCCTCTGCCCCTTCTCAACCTTTCCCCTTATCTTGTCTAAGGTCTTCCATTTCCTCCGGACTATCGGGGGAAAGTCTCCGTGCTCCCTGAGGTAATCCTCTAAGAACTTCCTCGTCCTCGGGTCGCTTGGATAGCCGGATCCTATCTCGCCGTACTCCTTCCGAAGCTTTTCTATCCCCCTGTCCCTTACCACCTTCGCCACTATCGAAGCGGCGGAGACGACGGGGAACTTGGCGTCCGCCCCGTGCTCCGCTATAACCTTGGCCTTGAAGTTCAGCCCCTTTGAGATTTCGACTCCGAAGCGCCCCTCGTTGACATCAGCCGCGTCAACGTAAACGACGTCTGGTTTAACCCTGAGTGAGTTGAGAACCCTCACGAAGCCCCCTACCTCAAGCTCATTGAGGGTTCCACCCCAGGAGTTTATCTCCTCCGGCCAGAGCTCAAGGACAGAGACGTCCTCCGCTATCTCAGTTATCCTCCCGAAGAGCTCCTCCCTTTTCCGGGGACTGAGCCTCTTGGAGTCCTTCACCCCGATCTCTAAGAGCCTCTGGATTTCATTCTCATCAACAACGACCGCCGCTATTACGAGGGGCCCTATGACAGGCCCCCTGCCCGCTTCGTCGGCCCCGGCCACTTTCTTCCCCATCCTCACCGCCTCGCCAGCAGGAATCCGTAGATAACCCCGAGGAGAACCGTGGCTATGCCGCTCGGGGGGATTGCAGTGTAGTAGGCTACCCCTATCGAGACCACCTGAACGGTGAGGGTTATCCCTAAGCTCGCGAGAACAACTTTTCTGAGGTTCTCAGTTATCATCATTGCTATCGCCCCCGGGAGTATCGCGATGACCTGAAGGGTCACCAGGCCGACACTCTGAACGATCAGGGAGCCAGTTGCACCGACTATGACGTAGAGAACGAGGAGGTAGGCCCTCGTGTTGCCGCCGTAGCTCTCAACCCCCTCTGGATCGAAGCTTACGTAGAGGAAATCCCGGTAAAATACGAGAAGAAAAAGGAGTATGAGGAAGCCGGCTATGCTGAGCGTTTCAAGGTTCCTGAGGCTGACCAAAAAGAGCTCCCCTGTGAGGTATGAGACTATGTTCTCCCCTAAAGGGTAGTAGGGCCTGCCCTCCATGACCTTGTAGAGGATCCCGAAGCCCAAGACGGTGAGGCCGGCCACGAAGCTCGCCACTATCCCAACCGAGGAGTCCGGGGAGAAGCCGAGGTGCTCCAGCTCCGCTATCACCACAACGATGGAGACGGTAACAAGGGCTGCCGTGAGCATGACGAGGGAGAGGTTGTTGAGGAGGAGTCCGAGTATCATTCCAAGGACGGCGCCGAAGAGCAGTGCATGGAATATCGCGTGGGTCAGGAAGGCGAGCCCCTTCACGTTTATCAGCGGGCTGAGGAGCCCAAGGAGGGTGCTTATCGTGACGCTCGCCACCAGGGCCCTGAGGAGGAAGTCCGGTATCACCTCCCTCCCCCCCTCTTAAAGACGTGGAAGTCGCCGGTTATGCAGTAGAGCTTGTCCTCCACCTTTATCGCCCGGGCCATGGGGCCGTAAACGGCCTTTATTATCTCGTCCTTCAGGGCCTCGTCCGGCCTTCCAAAGGCCACCATCCTTCTGTTTATCAGCATTACCCTGTCCCCTATCTCAAGGAGGGGGTTTATGTCGTGGGTGGTTATTATCATCGTCAGCCCCCGCTTCTCCTTTATCTTCCTGAGGACGCCCGTTACCTCGGCCCTCGCGGAGGGGTCGAGGGCAGATAATGGCTCGTCGAGGAGGAGGAGCTTGGGTTCGCTTATGAGCGCCCTCGCCAGCAGAACCCTCTGCTTCTGGCCCCCGCTCAGGTTCCTGAACAGCTTATCCTGGATACCCGGGAGCCCCACGAACTCAAGGGCCCTCGTGCCCTTCTCTTCTATCTCCTCTGGGATCTTCCTGTGCAGGAAGCCAGAGCGGTAGAGGGCCCCCATCGCCACGACCTCAAGGGCCGTGAGGGGGACGCTTTCATTTAATGTATGGCTCTGGGGCACGTAGGAGATGTTTTCCCTCGCCCGCCAGGGCTCCTTCCCAAAGACGAGAACTCTGCCGGCGTACTCCCTGTGTATTCCAGCTATGGTTTTCAGGAGCGTCGTCTTCCCGGCCCCGTTGGGACCGAGGAGGAGCAAAGTGGTTCCCTCTTCGAGCGAGAACGTAACGTCGCTGAGAGCAACGTAGCCCCTGTAGGTCACGGTCAGGTTCTCGGCTTTCACTGCCTCCATTTTGACTCCCATCTAAGCTCTCTCCGCCGCTTTTAAAGCTTAGCCGACCAAAACCCATATTAAGCATGCCCCTGTAAAACAGTTGCGGGGGATTTCACTGTATCTCCCCCTGGGTGTAACAAAACCTTAAAAACGAGTGCCTCAGATTGAAGTGAGGTGGGAACCATGAAAAAGAGTGCTGCAGTGCTCTTGCTTTTTGTTCTGCTTTTTAGCGTAGTTGCCGCAGGATGTCTCGGAGGCGGTGGCGGCGCAAGCACTTCAAGCAACAAGCCATCACCGAGTAGCTCCACGAGCCATACCACATCCCAGACCTCGACCTCCTCAACTCAGAGCTCCTCATCCAGCACACCAACGACCTCAAGCACATCCTCGACCACTACCTCCTCAACGACTTCAACCACTTCGACTACGAGCTCGTCCTCCACCACATCGAGTACCCCCTCCAAAGGGATAGAGCTCATAGTCCTGACGAGGCACGACACGACGATACAGCTCCTCGCGAAGGAGGCCTTCCTCAAGAGTAAAATAGCCAAGGAGTACCACATAACCTCGATCAAGTTCATCAAGGCAACCGAGTCCCAGTGGCCGAGGCTCATAAAGTTGGGCCACGCCGACGTTGGATGGGGCGGGGGGCCGACCCTCTTCGACAACCTCTACACCGAGGGCTACCTCGCTCCCATAACCGACCAGAAGGTCTTGGGCCTGCTCGGCAAGAACATATCCGAGACCCTCGCCGGCATGCCGATGGTCAGGAAGGGTCCCGATGGGAAGGTGTACTGGATAGCGGCCGCGCTTTCCTCCTTCGGATTCACTGAGAATAAAAAGGCCCTCGAAAGATGGGATCTTCCAGAGCCCCATAAGTGGGAGGACATAGCCACCGAGGCCTGGGCCAGAGACCCGCCGCAGTACGGCATAGCAGACCCAACGATGAGCACCTCCAACACGAGGATATACCAGATAATCCTCCAGGCCTTCGGATGGGACAAGGGATGGAGGATCCTCACCCTCATAGCCGCCAACTCCAGGATCTACTCGGCCAGCGATGCGGTAAGGGAAGCTGTTATAGCAGGTGACATAGCGGCCGGAAACACGATAGACTTCTACGGCTACACCGCGATGAGGCTCAACCCGGACTGTGTTTACATAATCCCGGCCGGGGAGAGCATAATCAACGGCGACCCGATAGCCCTCCTCAAGTACAGTCAGCACCCGCAGGCCGCCCAGGCCTTCATATACTGGGTGCTCACAGACGGCCAGCTGATATGGCTCAACAAGGACGTCAACAGGCTGCCCGTCAACCCGAGCATCTTCAACACCCCCGAGGGCCAGAAGAGGCCCGACCTCAAGACGGCTTACTACATGGCCCTCCACACCAAGGGCATAGCCTTCAACGACACCGAGGCCCTCAAGACCGTCAACTCCCTCCAGCTCTACTTCAAGGCCACCCTCGTTGACACGAACACCGAGCTCCGCCAGGCCTGGATGGCCCTCGTCAACGCCCACAAGAGCGGTAAAATTGATGATTCAACGTTCAACAAGCTCAAAGACGAGCTCACGGACTTCTTCCAGTTCAAAGACCCGGAGACCGGGCAGATGGTCACCTTCACCGAGCAGTACGCCATGAAGATAAACGACCGCCTGCTCAAGGATCCCGACTTCAAGGACACCCTCATGCAGGAGTGGCGCGAAGGAGCCAGAGCCAAGTACGAGAAGGTCCTCAAGGAGGTGAATGGATGAAGTCTAACTGGAACGAGAGGCTCTTCGGTACCCCGAAGTTCGAGCCTCTCGTCGCCACCTCTTACCTTTTTCCCCTGCTCTACCTGCTCTTCTTCCTGATAATCCCCGTCCTGGCCATGCTGGCCATTGCCTTTACGTACAACGGTAGTTTGTCCCTCCACTGGTTTAGGGAGATATTCTCCTTCAATTCCGATTACATAAAACTCCCCTCAACGTGGTCGCTCTTTCAGAGCGTGAAGATGCCGGGGACGGGCGAGACCCTCTACATAATCCAGGGCCTCGACTTTGGAATCGTTCTGAACTCCATAGTCGTGGCCTCCGTGGTGACCCTGCTGGCGTCTCTAATAGGCACGATCTTCGCCTTTCTTATGGCGAGGTACACCTTCCCCGGCAAAAACCTCTTCAGGATACTCCTCTTCATACCCCTGCTCGTTACTCCCTTCGTCAGCGCTTACGTCGTCCAGCAGATCTTCAGCGAGTACGGGGTTATGAGCTCGATCCTGCACGCTCTCTTCGGTTTCAGGGTCAGGGTTGACGGCTTGGCTGGAATAGCCCTCGCCCAGTCCATAACCTACTACCCGATAGTCTACCTCAACGCCTACGCGAGCTTCATCAACATAGACCCGAGCCTTGAGGAGCAGGCCGAGAACCTCGGGAGCAGGGGCTTTCACCTGTTCAGGACCGTAACCTTTCCGCTGGCCCTCCCGGGCATAGCCGCTGGCGCAACCCTCGTCTTCATATTCAGCCTCGAAGACCTCGCCGCGCCCATAGTCTTCCACAGCAACGACCTCGCCAAGAGGATAATGTCCTACCAGATATTCAGCAAGTTCCTCTTTGGGACAGGTGAAAGGAGCCCGCTCATAGCGGCCCTCGCCATAGTGATGCTGACCCTTGCGATCATAGCCTTCCTCGGAATAAGAAAGTACGTCAGCCTCAGACAGTACGCGATGCTGAGTAAGGGAGGAAGGTGGTCTCCGCGGGTCAGCAAGCCGCGCATAGGCCAGGCGCTAATAATCTACCTTCTCCTGCTGCCCCTGCTGCTCTTCACGATAACACCCCAGGTTGGCGTCGTTCAGCTCGCTTTCACGGAGCAGCACAGGGTCGTCACCAACGTTACCGACATAAGCGCCTCGGTGGCGGGGCTCATGTACCCGACGGGCCCCGTGGCGAACGGCACCTTGGTGACTCCAAAGGGCGGCTGGTTCTTCCAGGGTACTGTCAAAGGTTACTCCGACTCGATCGGCGTTATAAACGGCTCGATAAACGGCTTCTTCGTCGGGAAGGTCGTTGTGAGCGGCGGAAAAGTTAGCTTCCTCGGGAACATCACCTACGCTGACTTCCAGGGCCTCGCGTCCCGCTACAACGGGACGATTCACACCCAGATGAAGGGGCCGCTGACTGGAACCGGGGAGCTGCTCTCAGACGGCACGGTTAACCTTACTTCAACGCGCTTCAAGGCCACGATGTTCAACATTCCAGCCGGGAAGGTCAGCAAGTTCAGCTTCAACTACGTCAAGCAGATGATCTTAACCCCCGACGTTAGGAGGTACATCGTTAACAGCCTGCTCTACTCAACCGTTGCCGTTGTCCTGATAGTCCTCCTCTCGATAACGTCCTCCTACGCCACCAGCAGGTTCAAGGGGGCGCTGACGCCGGTCCTTGAGAGCATAGTCATACTGCCCATGGCGGTTCCCGGGATAGTCGTTGCCATGGGCTACTTCTACTTCTTCCACTTAGTGTTCCCCGGCACACCGCTCGACCCCATAAGCCCAGCCACGTTTAACCCGGCCTACGTCCTGATCTTAGCCTACTCGGTCAGAAGGCTGCCCTTTGCGGCGAGATCCGTCTACGCCGGCCTTCAGCAGGTTCACGTGTCCCTTGAGGAGGCCTCCATGAACTTGGGTGCCAGCAGGTGGAAGACTGTAACCGGCATAGTCCTGCCGCTCATCTCCCTCAACGTCTTCGGCGGTGCCATGCTGAGCTTCGTCTACGCGATGAGCGAAACGAGCGTCGGCATCACCTTGGGGTCACTCAACATGGCCAAGGCCCCGATAACGGCGTTCATGAAGGAAGTACTCCTCTCGGCAGCGGGCAGCATCAACATAGCGGCCGCGCTCGGCGTGCTGCTTATCACGGTTCAGATAATCTCAATAGTGCTCGTGAACGTGATCACGAAGCAGAGGTACTCCTTCATAGGCCTATCGTGAGGTGGTAGAATGGTAGAGGTCAGGCTTGAAAACATCGTTAAGAGGTTTGGAGAAACGGTTGCACTCAAGGGTATAAGCCTGCACATAAACCACGGTGAGCTCTTCACCCTCCTCGGACCGAGCGGCTGCGGCAAATCGACGACGCTCAGGATAATAGCCGGACTTGACTACCCAACGGAGGGGAAGGTCTTCTTCGGCGATCAGGACGTTACGAACCTCAGCTCCAGCGACAGGGGGGCGGTGCTGGTCTTCCAGAACTACGCCCTCTGGCCCCATATGAGCGTCTTCGACAACGTGGCCTACGGCCTCAGGATAAGGAAGCTCCCGAAGGAGGAGGTGGAGAAGCGCGTCAAATGGGCCCTTGAGCTGGTCAAGCTTCAGGGGTTCGAGGACAGGTATCCAACTCAGCTCAGCGGCGGACAGCAGCAGCGTGTTGCGATAGCCAGGGCCCTCGTTGTCGAGCCCAAACTCCTCCTCCTCGACGAGCCGCTGAGCAACCTCGACGCAAAGCTCCGCCTTGAGATGCGCTCGGAGATAAGGAGGATACAGAGGGAGTTGGGCATCACTGTCCTCTACGTCACCCACGACCAGGAGGAGGCCATGGCGATAAGCGACAGGATAGCGGTTATGAACGTCGGAACCGTCGAGCAGGTCGGAACCCCGAGGGGGATATACGAGCACCCGAAAACCGAGTTCGTGGCTTCCTTCATGGGCAAGACCAACGTTATACCCGCGAAGGTCACGGAGAGGGAAGGGGATAGGGTAACGGTCGAGTTCGAGAGCTTCCGCCTCGAAGGCCTAACTTACAGCGGCGAGAAGGACGACGTGGTCATAGTGATAAGGCCCGAGCGCATAAGCCTCCACCCGGTTGAAGACGCAATCACGCTCGAGGGCACTGTGGACCTCGTTGAGTACTACGGCTTCTTCGTGGAGGTCATTGGGGTCTTCGGGGAGAGGAGGATCATAGCGAGGACGATAAGCACGAGGGAGGTCTCCGGGATCAGGCCCACCCAGCCCATAAAGTTCTATATACGGCGGGACGACATCTTGGTGCTTCCCAAACAGCTCTGAGGTGCTCTAATGGCCCTCCTGTCTTTTTTTAGAGAGGGGCAGGTGTACGAAGTTCTGCTGACGACGAGGAGCAACGTAACCCCGGTGGGCGCCGTCAGGGAGGGGCATGTTCTGAAGTTCCGGCTCTTTGAGGGTGAGAGCTACCATGACCTGCTCAGAGACCGCCACGCCTCAATCCAGGTGAGTAACTCCGCGGCTCTGATAGTTTCCCTGGCCCTCAACGACTTCTCCGGGATAGAGGTTGAGAACGCCGGCCCCTACAGGTGGATAAAATCGCTGCCCGGGCTCTACGGGACGGCAGCTTGCACCGAGGGCTCCTGGAAGGACGCCATAGGGGAGTCAAAGGTTCTAAACTGCACCTTCTTCCCGGAGGGGGAGATAGAGGGCCGTCTTCCTCCGATCCCCTTCAGCAGGGCGGACTGCCTTTTAGTCGAGATGGCCGTGGATTTCACCAGGATACGCCTCGCGAGGGGTAGGGAGAGGGAGAGGCTGCTCAAGAAGTTCACCGAGAACTTCCGCCTCTACACCCGGCTTGGGGGAAATGAAATGGTGGCCAAGAGAATGGCCTCAGAGCTCGGCCTCCCCGAGGAATTCGAGGAGGTCCAGTAGTCTTCTGTCCTTGACCTTTTCTATCGCCTCTCTAAGCTCTTCTTCCTCGATTCTGCCCTCTTTGAAGAGCGCCAGTTTCTTCACGCCCTCAAAGAAGTCAGCCAGGTCTGGAAAAGCCGCGGCGAACATGTCCATGTTGTTGTAGACCGTGCTGAAGTCATCCTCAAGGAAGAGCTGCCAGAGGACGTCCACGAGGGCATCGAACGCAACATCGTAGTACTCAGTCCCAACGGCCCTCAGCATGGCGTAGAGGCACTCCTGGAGCGCCGCCTCGTAGTTGTCCCCGTCCTCGAATATCTCCTCGAAGGAGAGGTGAACCTCGGCGAGCAGCCTGCCGTTGCCGCTCCCGACGAGTTCGGGAAGGAGCTTTGCGAGCTCCGCCTTGGCGACGTTAGGTTCACCCATTTCAAACCTCACGTAGGCCTTGTAGACCTTTACCTCCATGACCCTCTCGGAATCACCTAAGCTCTCAAAGGTTTTCTCAGCCCTTTCAAGGAGCTCGTAGGCCTTTTCGTAATCCTGAAGCTCCTCCTGTATCAGGGCCATGTTGTAGTAGATCTCCCCGGCATGCCTCATGTTCCCCTTAGCTATCTCCTCCTCTAAGAGGGAGGTGTACATGGCGAGGCTCTTCTCAAGCTCTCCTATCAGGAAGTAGAGGTCCGCGAGATGGAACCTTACCTCAAACGTCCCCTTCTTCTCCGCGATCTCTTCAAACTCGCCTATTTTATCAACGTTGAGGAATTCGTGGTAGTAGTAGACGACGAGCTTGTAGAGCTCCCAGTCCTCGGCCTCAAGCGCCAGCTTCTCGGCCTCCCTGAGGACTTCCTCCAGCTCTTCATCGCTGAGCTCGTCCACCTTGTAGTAGAGCAGGGCGGCCAGCTTTTTCGTGTCCTTTTCCTCAATCGCCTTCTTTATCTCCTCCATGTTTTCACCCTCCAGTGGTTGCACGCTCACCGTTTTAACCCTTTCCACCTGCAAAGGGTTTTAAAACCCTCCGCCCACCTTCAACCATGCTCGACGTGTTCTTCTTAGGGACCGGGGGCATAATGCCGACCAGGGAGAGGAACGTGCCGGCGATAGCGCTGAGGTACGGGGGCGAGGTTTTGCTCTTCGACGTCGGCGAGGGGACGATAAGGCAGATGAACACCGCTAAACTCAGCCCTATGAGGATTGAAAAGATATTCATAACCCATTTCCACGGCGACCACTACCTCGGTCTCGCGGCGCTCATACAGACGATGAACCTCTGGAACAGGAGAAGGCCCCTCCACATCTACGGCCCGGAGCGCACGATAGAGTTCGTCCAGAACTTCCTGAGCAGCGGCTTTTTCAGGTCGGGCTTTGAGGTGCACGTCCACGAGATCGGCGAGGTCAGGTTGAAGTTCAGGGGGTACGAGGTCTGGAGCTTTGAGGTTGACCACGGCGTCCCTGCTTTAGGCTACGTGTTCAAGGAGAACGACCGGAGGGGGAAGTTCCTCCCAGAAAAGCTCGCCCAGTACGGCCTGCGCCCGGGCCCTCTGCTCGGAAGGCTTGAGAGGGAGGGCGTCCTTAAAATAAACGGGAGAGAGGTGCGCATAGAGGACGTCACGGGGCCGAGGAGGAAAGGCGTCAAGGTCGTTTACAGCGGGGACACGAGGCCCACGGAGAGGACGGCGCTCTTCGCGAGGAACGCTGATCTGCTCGTCCACGACGCAACTTACCTGAGCCCCGCCGATAGGGGGGAGGGCTACCACTCGACTGTTGAGGAGGCCTGCGCCCTTGCTAAAAGGGCCGATGTAAAGCTCCTCGCGCTCTTCCACAGGGCTTTCCGCTACGGCTATGACGAATACGCTTCGGCTGCCTCTGAGGTCTGCAGAAGCTTGGGGGTTGAGTTCCTTGTTCCCAGGGACTTCGACGCGTTAACGTTCGGCCCCAAGGGGAGGAAACTCTGGAGGCTGGTGCGTTGAGGAGGGTGAACTACCTCAGGTACGTGAAGGTTGTGGGGACGATGCATGTCTCCCCTGAGAGCAGGGAGCGGGTCGTAGAGGAGATAAGGTCGTGGAGGCCCCACGCAGTTGCCCTTGAGCTGGACTGGAGCCGCTTCATGGGCATACAATCCGGCCACCGACCCGGGGCTGGGGAGGCCTTCAGACTCGGCAGGTCTGGGGCCCTGAACTACTTTTTAGCCAAGGTCGAGGAGCGCCTCGGGGAGCAGTTCGGGATGGCGCCGGGAGAGGAGATGAGGGCCGCCGCCGAGACCGCGGCTTCGATGGGGGCCCAGATCTTCCTCATAGACGAGGACATAAGGGTTATACTCTCAAAGCTCTTGGCGGCTCCGCTTAGGGAAAAGCTCATGCTCGCCTTAGAATCCTTGAGCGTTTTCCTGCCCTTTGCGCTCTCTTCGGAGGACTTCAATCCCATAGAGGACTACAGGATCATGATGGCCGAGTTCAGGGAGAGGTACCCCTACATCTACCGCGTCCTCGTGGAGGAGAGGAACCTCCTGATGGCCCTCCGCATAGCATCTATCGTCGAGGGTTTTATGGGAAGGGGAATCAGAAAGCCACGAATAGTTGCCGTGGTCGGTCTCGGCCACAAACCCGGGCTTGAGCACCTCCTCAATGGGGCCATCAGCAAGGTTTATAATCCATTGGGAGGTAGGTAAATGGGGAGTGCCATGGAGGAGGTTGCCGAAAAGCTCAGAAGGATGCTCAACGTTGAGATACTCAAAATCGAGGAGGAGGGGGACAGGATGGTCGTTTACGTCCCAGAGGATCAGATCAGGATAGCCGTTGGCAGGGGCGGGGCGGCCGTCAAGGCGGCCGAGCTCGTCCTGGGCCGCAGGATTGAGGTGAAATCTAAATGAAACGGCGCGAGGTGGAGGACCTCACCATCTCCTTCATCGTTTTGGTGCTCCTGTTCTCTGATTTCCGGATTGGTCTGCTCCCCTACGCTTCACTGGCGGTCTTAACCGCCTTCGTATTTCACGAACTGGCCCACAAACTGGTTGCCGAGCGCTACGGCTACACGGCCTTCTACCGACGCTGGGATCTCGGGATAGTTCTCGCGCTCCTCGTAGGGCTCGCGGGCAGGGTCGTGAGCGGCAACACCTGGGTCTTTGCGGCGGTTGGGGCAGTCCAGATATACGCCCCCTATATGCCCTCCCACAGGCCCACCTTCGGGAAGATAGCCCTCGCCGGCCCAGCGGTCAACGTGCTCGTTGGAATCGTCGGCCTGCTCCTCACGCCATTGACTACCGGCTCCCTCAAGCTCGCCCTCGCGCTTACAACATCAGTCAACCTCTGGATAGCCTTCTTCAACCTCTGGCCCATACCACCCCTCGATGGCTGGAAGGTGCTCCGCTGGAACGCCGGCGTCTGGGCTATCTCAACCGGTCTGGCTTACGCCCTCAACGCATTGTAATGCCGCGGCGGTGCACGAGGGAAAGGTTAAATAGGGCCCTCCTGAACTGTTCCCGGTGATGCTGATGGACTACAAGGATCCGATTGGAGTTAGTATAGACCTTGAGACCGGCGTCATTCCCGGTGCCAAAAAGCTCATCAGGCGGCTAAGCGATCTTAAGGGCTACTTCCTCGACGAAGAGGCCTATAACGAGCTCCTTAAGAAGAACCCGGTGGTCTACGAGGTTTACGCCGTTGAGCAGGATGAAAAAGAGGGCGATCTAAACTTCGCGACGACCGTCCTTCACCCAGGCAAGGTTGGGAGGGAGTTCTTCTTCACGAAGGGCCACTTCCACGCAAAGCCGGACAGAGCGGAGGTGTACTACGCAATCCGGGGCAGAGGGGGAATGCTGCTCCAGACTCCCGAGGGAAGGGGCGAATGGGTGCCAATGAATCCGGGAACCGTCGTCTACGTCCCGCCTTATTGGGCCCACAGGACCGTGAACACAGGGGATGAACCCTTTATATTCCTCGCGGTTTACCCTGCAGATGCAGGCCACGACTACGGGTCCATAAAGGAGAAGGGCTTCTCCAAGCTGGTGATCGAGGAGGCAGGGGAAGTTAAAATCGTTGACAACCCCCGCTGGATGGAGTGATCAGCCTAAGAGCAGGGGGACGAGGAAGGGCACCGCCATCGTAAGGACGAAGCCGTGGATGAATGCTACTATACCGGCTTCCCTTCCCCCCGCCTCCCTTATTATGCCGAGCGTTGTGTCCATCGTAGTTGCGCCCCCGATCGAGACGAGGGGCCCCGGGGGTAAGTACTTTTTCAGGACGGGGTACGCCGCTATAGTGAGCAGCTCCCTGAAGAGGTTGGAGAGGAACCCCACCGTTCCGTAGAGGGCGGAGTACGAGGCGATGAGGGGGCCAGTGTAGGAATACCAGCCGCAGCCCGCCCCAATGGCGGCGGCGTATTTCAGGGGTATTCCAAAGAGGATCGCTGAGAGAACCCCTGCGGCTATTGAGGCCGCCATCGTGCTCATGGGAAGCAAAAGGACTGGCAGCGCGAGCTGGGCCCTTCCTGGCCCTGGAAGAACCGGCTCCATGCCTATGTCTACACCTATCAGGAACACGAGGGCATAGAGGACGAGTTCGTAGGTGTCCCCCAAGTTCGGGTGGAAAGACCTTCCGACCATGAATCCAGCGCTTAGAACGATAAGCACAAAGAGGCTATACACCCTCATCGGGCCCACCTCCACACTGCGAGCGCCCCGGCGAGGCTCGCCGCCGAGGTCAGGACGGCTATCCCAAAGGAGGCCCAGGTGGCCCATCCGAGGTTCATATTGACCTCGCCAGAGCGGACGCCCAAGAGGAATATCAGAGCCAGAACCACCGCGTTCACTGCCCTCTGGATGGCCTTTCTGCCTCCTCTGCCCCTCAGGGGGATTCCAATGGCGAGGCCCGCGAGGAGGGGGATGAGGACGTTCATGGAGGGTGGTGAGGGGGTGAAATTAAAACTTTTTCGGCGGAAGGTTTTTTTACAGGGTGTATCAAAGCCTCCCATGGTGATAACGTTGATCAAACCGTCAAAGAGGGCCATGGGCGTTAAGTACGCCATAAGGGACGTTGTCCTCCCGGCGAGGGAGCTTGAG
>WAKU01000107.1 GCA_015523195.1 Thermococcus sp. | reverse complement strand
GAGGATGCCCTTCTCATGGAGTATCTCGTCGGCCTCCGGCGTAACTGGCCCGTTCGCGACTTCAGCAACGATCTTGGCTTTGACGTTGTCGGCGTTCTTCTCGGTGATGACCTCCTCTATTGCCGCTGGAGCGAGGATGTCAACGTCGAGCTCGAGAAGTTCTTCGTTGGTTATGTTCTGGGTTCCGGGCATGTCCTTGACCGAGCCGTGCTCCCTCTTCCACTTGAGGACTTCGTCAGCCGGCGGAATTCCGTCGGGGTTGTAGATACCGCCCTTGCTGTCGCTTACAGCGACTACCTTCATGCCGAACTCCTCGCTGAGGATCTTGTGGAGGAAGTGGCCGGCGTTACCGTAGCCCTGTATGGCTATGGTCTTGCCCTTGAGGCCGTCCCAGCCGAGGGCCTTAGCTGCCTCGCGCATGGCAAATGCCGCACCGCGGGCGGTTGCGTCCATTCTGGCGACTATACCACCGACTCCGGGTGGCTTGCCGGTTATGACGCCGAAGGCCGGGCCCTTGCGCCTCATTATGGTCTCGTACTCGTCCATCATCCAGGCCATTATCTTGGGGTTGGTGTAGACGTCTGGAGCCGGGATGTCGGTCCAGGGCCCGATGACGTCGTAGATTGCCCTGATGTAGCTCCTCGCGAGCCTCTCCTGCTCCCTCTCGGAGAGCTTCTTCGGGTCAACGATTATGCCGCCCTTGCCGCCACCGTAGGGGAGATCCATAACGGAGACCTTCCAGGTCATCCAGGTTGCTAAGGCCTTAACGGTGCTTAAGGTCTCCTCCGGGTGCCAGCGGATGCCACCCTTAGTAGGCCCGCGGGCCCAGTTGTGCTGAACGCGGAAACCGGTGAAAACCTTAACTGAACCGTCGTCCATCTCAACGGGGACGCTGACTTCCACAATCCTCATGGGCCTCTTAAGCCACTCGAGGGCCTCTTCGCTTATGTCCATAAACTGGGCAGCCCTGTCGAGCTGCTCTATGGCCATCTTAAACGGGTCTATCTCGACCATTTTTCCCACCTCGGGTTTCGGTAATCTGCGATACCCGTTACGACCTTTGCATATATAAACCTTTCGCAAAAAAGCCCGGAAAACGGGTTGTTTTAAACAAAAAGTTACATTCCGAAATTTCCGGCAAAATCACGGAAGCTCGCGAAAGATCTCACCGAAAGAAGGGATATACATTAACGATTTTATGTGCATGGATGAGCGCTTCCATACCTTAGAGCATGTTAGGATACAATAAAAGGCTGCCAAAATCCAAAGGGGTCCTCAGCGAGAAGTCGGTCATCACAGATCAGCTCACTCTCTTTCCAATCATCGGACTCGTTGAGTGGAGCCCCGGGCGGGGTTTGAACCCGCGACCGGCGGATTACAAGTCCGCCGCCCCACCAGGCTAGGCTACCGGGGCACCATCCTTAAGGGAAGGCCGGCAAAATATAAACCTTTCGAAGGGCTCCCGAGGACATGACCAAAAAAGATTTTAACCTTTTTCACATTGTTAAACTTTGGTGTTTAAGATGAAGAGCTTCCTAACGGAGCAACAGGTCAGGATCCTCAAGCTCCGGGCGAAGGGCATGAAGCAGAGCGAGATAGCCGAGCTCTTGGGGACGAGCCGGGCCAACGTGAGCATCCTCGAAAGGAGGGCAAGGGAGAAGATTGAGAGGGCCAAGAACACCCTCCTGATCTGGGAGCAGATAAACTCTAAGGTAAGCGTCGAGGTTCACGCGGGGGAGGACGTTTTTGACGTCCCTGAGAGGCTGTTCTCAAAGGCGGACGAGCTTGGGGTGAAGGTGCCCTACAGCACCGCTGAGGTAGTTGCTTTCCTCGTGGAGCACGCCCCTGTTGAGGAGAGGCTCGTGAAGAGGGACTTCGTACTCTTCCTCGACACGAAGGGCAGGCTCAGGGTAGGGGACTGCCTACCCGGTGAGGGGGAGGGGGATTAGCATGCTCCCAGCCTATCGATTCCCAGGCAGGTACGGTCCGGAGTGGGGGAGTGGGGGCATTTTTGGGCTGAGGTACCACAACGGAACCCTCTACTTCACCTTAGCGTTTGAGGCCGAGGCCCACTTCGTGGACTTTGAGTCGGGTGAAGAGAGAACCTACGATTTTACACTCGTTGGAAACACTCCAACAAGCGGCGGCGACACCTATAACGCCGTCGAGACCGTTGATAATTTCATCTACTTCGGCGGCTGGGTTCACGCTCCAGCGGTTTACCGGGAAGAGGGGAGGATAATCTTTACCAACAAGTACTCCCACGTGCATTCCTACGACACCGAGGAGGGGAGCGTAGAACTCCTCTGGAAGGACTCCATCCACCACGAGAGTGAGTGGGCCGGCGAGGTGAGCGATATAATCTACGACCCCTACAACGACAGGCTCCTGCTCGCGAGGGAGGACGGGCACTCTAACCTCGGGGTCTACGCGCTGCCGAGGAAAGGGGGAAGGGCGGAAAAACTCTTAGATGAGCCTTCCCCCAAGGGGACGAGGGTTCACGACTCGGTCTTCTTCGGCGTTGGCAAGAACTTCGACTGGGGCGTCAGGAAGTTTGCGGCCCTTAATCTGATAACAGGAAAGTGGAGTCCCTTTGAACCCGGGGGGAGCGTTGACGGGAAACCCTACGTGAGGCCCGTCCTCGGGGCGATGGCCTCGGCCTACAACCGCGCCTTCGCCTTCGTCCGCGGCGGCCTCTTCGCCGGGAACCCGCTGATAGGGGATGACTTTAGCTTCTACCGCCTCTTCGACTTCAGTACCTTCTACGCCCCGCTCAGGGTAAACGCGGTCAACGTTGGCGGGGGCATCGTCACCGCCTACAACGCGCACCACGACGCCATGTACAAGCCGGCGGATGGGGAAAAGCGGTGGGATGCCAACGCGGTGGCCGGGCCGAGCGTCCTGCTCTACATCACACCACCAGTGGTCAAGATTGTGGGGGCCTTCGGGGCGAGGGTGACGTCCATTGAGAAAGCCGATGGGAAGCTCTTGATAGCGACGAACAGCACGCCCAACACGGGGGCGGCGGAGGCTACTCCCTTCGACACGGGCAGCAGGGACGTGGTCGTTCTCGACGAGGGGATCCTCCAGGGGAAGCCCCCCGCGGTTGCCTTCAGCGGTGCCGTACCGGGGAGGCCCTTCGGCGGGTTTCCGCTCGACGGCTACCGCGAGCCGAGGGCCATCTTCCACATGAAGTGTGATGGCAGGCTGAAGGTTTACGAGTACGACCTCTCGCTCCCGCCGGGTGGTGCGGAGGAGGAAACCTTTGAGCTGGAAAGGGGAAGAAACGTGATAGACCTGAGGGCCTTCAGCGGAGTGGTGAGCTTCGAGGTGGAGGGAAGCGGAAGGTTCAGGGTCGAGCTGCTTTAGCCCCTGACCTTCCCGAAGATGTTGTTCCAGCTCATGCTTGATTCAACGAGTTCGGCAACCGTGACCTCTTTCTCCGCCGTAACCTCGGGCTTAAGCTCGGAGAGCCTTTTGAGCACCTCCTCCTTTGGGAGGAGATCCCCGTCGAAGACGACGAAGCCGCTCTTCGTGTAGCCGTTTATGAAAACCCTCCAGACGGCGAGCTCTTTTTCGAGCTCGTACTGCTTGATGGTAGCCCTCTCCCAGTTGACGTCCCCAAACTTGAGTTCAAGCCTCGTGAGCCTCTTATCCGGACCAACGCTCATCGCGACCACCTCACTTAGCCAAACCGAAGTAGTCCTCGATGTCTATGTATGTCTTTCTGTACAGCTCGCTGTTCCTCATCTTCTCGACGAACTCCTTGGTTCTGAAGTACTTGTCCTTCTTGTAGTCCCAGTCGGGATGGAGGGCCTTCCACTCCTCCCAGGTGTAGCTGTACTGGGCCTGGACCTTGTCGCGGTAGAGCTCGGGAATCACGTTGAAGGTGCAGAAGGGCACTATCCTGCCGTCGGGCATCGCGTAGTGGATGACGCAGCGCTCCACGCGCTCAACGTCGTAGTTGTACTCGTCCATGAAGTGCATCATGCCGAGGAAGAGGGAGTTCTCGTGGAACTTGCCGAGGGCGTCGTAGTTGCCGTGCATGAAGGCGTTCTTTATGAGGTCGAGAACCTTGAGGCCCTTCGGGGCGTACTTGTCGTCGTAGAAGCTCTTGAACTTCAGGAATATCTCGGCACCGAGCTTGAGCTTCCTCAGCCTTCCCATCGTCTTCCAGCGCTCTATCTCCTCCGCCTTGCTCTCAAGGAAGTTCACGAAGCCCTCGACGTCAACGAACCTGCTTATCGGCACGACCCTCTTGTGCTCGCGGTCGAGGAACACGTAAGTGGCTGCCCCGCAGGCGAAGTGGCTGGTCATGTAGTACTTGCTCCCGGTGAAGGCCTCGAAAAAGCGCGCTATATGCCCCGCTATCGGGATCGGGTACCAGTCCTCCCTCGTGATCACGTCGTTAGTCTGCTGCTCAATGCGCTTTATCGCGCCCGCTATTGTTATCCTGAAGCGCTGGCGCTCCCTCCTCGGAACCCTTCCCACCTGGGAAATCGGCTGGAAGTTCACACCGCGGACTATGTCGAGGTGGTTCAGGCCGAAGTTGATTATCGCGCCGAGCTCGTGGTCGTTGACGTTTCTGATCGTCGTCGGAACCAAGACGATTCCCGGCCCGCCGGCCTTTCTCACGTTCTCGAAGATGAGGGGCACTTCCCAGTGGTTCTTCCAGTTGGTCTGGGGCGTCATTCCGTCGTAGCTCATGTAGAGGGTGTTCGTTCCGGCCTCGCGGATCCTCTTAACGAGCTCCGGGTCGAAGGCGAGCTTTATCCCGTCGGTGTTGAGCTGGACGTGGTCGTAGCCCTCCTCGTGGGCCATCTTGATTATCTCAACGAGATCCTCCCTGAGGGTCGGCTCCCCGCCGGTGAGCTGGACCGCGTTGGCCCCTATCGGGTACTGCTTCTTCGCGTTGCGGAGCATCTGCCTTATCTGCTCAAGGGTCGGCTCGTAAATGGGCTGGCCCTCCTTGGCGTAGAAGAAGCAGTTGCTTATCAGAACCCCATCGCCGGCGACGAAAGCGTGCTCCCCACTTTCAACTTCAAGGTCGTAAACGTAGCCGTCGTAGTCCTCCGTTCCTATGCTCTCCACGACGTCTACGAAAAAGTCGCCGACGCGCTCTACCCTCACCTGCTTCCTCTCCCCAACGTCGCCGAGCCTCTCCCTGTGCCCTTCCCTGAGTTCGAGGAGCTCGACAAGCCTTACCATGTCCTGACCGGCTATGTAGAGCTTGTGGAGATCGTAGTTGGCACCGTTCATCTTCTCCTTTGGAACAGTGTAAACCCTGGCGAAGACCCCAAGGGAGGCCAAGAGGTAAAGCATGTCCCTGATGAGGGCCCTTGAGACACTGGCGTAGCCCATGCTTAGGTGCCTCTCTCCTCTAACCACGTAGCCGTCGCCGTTGAAGAGCCCGCTGAGGAGGGCGACCTTGACCTCGAAGGGGAACCTCAGGAAGTCCCTTGGAAGCCTTTTGTTCTCAGCCTTCTCGGGGATGCCGAGGGCGTACTTGAAGACGAGCCTCATGAGCCTGCTGCCTATGACTATCTGCTTGGCCTTGCCCTCGGCCTGGAGGAGGCTGTAGGGCAGACCGAGCTCCCTGATCGCGGAAACTACCTCCTCCTCAACGTCATCGTGACCAACGGTTATCCTGAGGTCCTTGTCGGTGTAGTGGCCGTCAGCTATGAAGTACCCAATCAGTTTGGCCAGAGCCTGCGTGATCTCAAGCCTGGACGGCAGTTCAAAGGGTGTTCCATCCCTTCCCAGTCTGAACTCACCGGTAGCACCGAGTTTGTAGAATGCCGCGAGGGGCATGGAGCCGTTGCTCTTCCACCCGTAGACCTTATCGCCGTACTCCTTCCTGAGCGGCGAGAGGTCAAGTCCCCCGATCCCCCTGACGTAAATCTTCTCCTTCTCCTCTTCAGGGATCTCCCTGAACGCCTCGAGGAGGTCTATCTCAAACTTATCGCCCCCTCCTTCGAAGTTCCAGAGGAGGACGAGCTCGTCACCTGTTTTGAGTTCGTCGGCCCTCTTCTTTATGAGTTCGCCGTTGGAGTAGACGAAGAACTTGTGCTCGGGGGTTGTCCTGATGGTTCTCCCGGTGTGGGTTGTTATCCTGTAGACCTTTCCCCTGTGCCTCCTCCTGAGGAACTTGGCGACTTTCGTCCATTCTGCCTTTCCATCCTTAAACGTCAGAACCTCAAGCCACTCCGGCCTTCCGTACTCCCCGGAGAAGCCGTCTATCTCAACGCTGTACTTGAAGTCCACAAGCTTGGCCACGTCCTCCATCTTGACTATCTGCGGTTTTCCGTGAATCCTGAAGAGGACTTCCTCATCCTTGGGGAGGCAGTACCAGCACGCCAAGTTGCAGCGGTTTGTGAGGACTATGTTGAGCAAACTGGTGTGGGAGCGGTGCCTTGAGCACATTCCGCAGTCGAGGGGGCAGTTGACACCTGTGTTCTCGACGTTGGCGCTGTAGAGCTCCTTCTCCTCCCAGCGCCACTTGGAAAAGCGGTAGTAGAGGTCAACGTCCTCGTAGTAGAGGTCCGTTATCATGCCCTCCGGGCACTTCTTCGTTACCCAGACCTTCCCGTCCTTCTCCCAGACGAGGGCCTGGACGATGCGCCTGGTCTCGGGGCAGATTGAGAGCGTCCTGTGGGGCAGGGGACCGCCGTAGGCCCTGCTGGCCTTTCTCAGAAGGGCGTGAAACTCGTCCTCGCTTATCTCCGGGAACTCAACGATGTCCCTAATCCTCCTGGTTGACTGGGCGAATTCCTTTTCACCACTCGGGATTTCACCAACGTTCTCAGCCATGAGTTACCACCTTTTCCGGTCTGTTTCCCCCACAATCCTTCAATCCATGGGTATAAAAGCCTTTGCGTAAATATGAAGGTTTTCGTTCATAGGTATGACACAGATTTGGGCAACGGGTGGGCTAACGTTAAAAACACTCCGTCCCAACTGCAGGAGGTGGTGAGATGCCCGCGCGCGAGATGAGGATGGAGATGTTCGTGAGGGCGCTCCTCAGGAGGGACTTCAGCAAGGCGAAGGGCCACCTGGAAAAGCTCCAGAAGATGGCCGGGAACAGCGAATGGGGCAGGGGCTACTCAAGGGCCGTGAACGGCTTTCTGAGCGCCCTGAAGGACGGGGACCCGGATGCGCTCATAGTCCAGCTCGTGAAGGAGGGAAACAGGGAGATGGCCGGGGAGCTGTTGGAGCGCTTTGCCGGGATAACCGAGCAGGAGTTCAGGGACGAGTACGAGAAGGGCTACTACACTGCCTGGACCGAGTTTCTAAGGGCGTACCTGAACCAGAAGACCCTCGTGTGATGCCTATGGGGAAGGAAGAGCTGATGAAGAGGCTTGAGGAGAGGATCAGGAACTGCCGCAAGTGCCCGCTCTGGGAGCTCAGGACGAACCCGGTTCCGGGTGCCGGGAGCTACGACGCCGAGGTGATGTTCGTCGGCGAGGCACCGGGCTACTGGGAAGACCAGAAAGGTCTGCCCTTCGTGGGCAGGGCCGGAAAGGTTCTGGACGAGCTCCTCGCTGGGATAGGCCTCAGGAGGGAGGAGGTTTACATAACGAACATCGTGAAGTGCAGGCCGCCGAACAACCGCGACCCGACAGAGGAGGAGATCAGGGCGTGCTCGCCCTACCTCGACATGCAGATAGACATAATAAGGCCGCGCTTGATAGTCCCCCTCGGGAGGCACTCGATGCGCTACATCCTCGCGAAGTTCGGCTTCCGGGTTGAGCCGATAAGCAGGGTGCACGGAAAGACCTTCGAGGCAAGAACCCTTTTCGGGAAGGTTACGATAATCCCGACCTACCACCCTGCGGCAGCGCTCTACAAACCACCCGTAATGGAGGAGCTGAAAAAAGACTTCGCGAGGATAGGGGCCCTCATGAAGCGGACGAGATGAGCCCCACCGAGAACCCTATCCATGCGAGGAGGTAGCCTGTGCCGAGGGTCAGGCCACCCGAGAGACCGGTCTTTGAAGTGTAGAGTATAAAGCCCGTCAGCAGCACCATCCCGGTGATGCCCGTTCCGTGTCCGAGGCGCCCCCTGAAGAGGCCGACGACGGCCCCGACGGCGACGAGGGTCACCGCTATTATCGGGACGAGGAGCTGGATGGACGAGGAGGACGGTGAGTTGAAGACTGCCGCGAGCTCCCTCTGGAACTCGGTCGGGTTGCTGTAGACCTGCTGGAGGACGTTGATTAGACTGACGCTGTTCTCCGTGGACGATACGTGGAAGCCTATCCCCTCGGCCTGCCCCGCGGTGAACCATGGCATCGTCATGGACACGAGGACGAGGAGCGCCGACAGGAAGGGCAGCGGTTTCATTCTCTCACCCCCGCTTTACTTGCCCGCACCCCTTTTGAGCCTTTCGCATGTTCCGAAAACCATTTATAAGCGTTGGCCGAGCAACACCCATGATGCGGGAGAAGGCGGTCTCGAAGGCGGTCCGGGATCTGCTGAGGGCCTTCGCGGACTTCCCGCTGAGGCTGACTGGGATAGCGGTAGCAGGCGACCCTGAGGAGAGGAACGGCTTCTCCGTCTTCGGGGTCACCGAGGTGGACGTGGCCCTTTCCATTCACATGGGCAGGACGGTCGTCTACCTCTGCTTCGAGGGCGAGGAGGAGATGGACGAGGAGGCCCTCGTTGACCTCTTTCAGGAGGCTATGGAGAGGGCTATGCCCCACGTTAGGGAGCTCGTCAGGCTGCTGCCCGAGAAGGGGGGAGAGCTCCTCCACGACGAGATGGGGCCCGAGATGAAGGAGTTCATCTACGGGATGCTGATAAAGCACCTCAAGGGCGAGAACGTCTACGAGCAGACGGAGGCGGCTTAGGGGTTCAGAGGATCCTCTTAGGGTAGAAGTTCAGGCTCGCCCTCGCCTCAGGCACCTCCATCCCCAAGCTCACCCCGAGGGCCATCAGATCCCTTGGGGAGCGAACCTCCCATCTGTCCTCGGCGGAGCTCGTTATAAAGCGCGGGACGCGGTACT
>WAKU01000106.1 GCA_015523195.1 Thermococcus sp. | reverse complement strand
GGCAAGAGCTCCCTCCTGAGGGCCCTCACGAACGCGGACGTTGACGTGGCGAGCTACGCCTTCACGACAGTCCAGCCCATCCCGGGGATGATGCACCACCGGGACGTTCAGATACAGCTCGTCGAGGTTCCAGGCCTCGTTGAGGGGGCCGCCCTCGGAAAGGGTATGGGGCCCCAGCTTTTGAGCGTCGTGAGGAACGCAGACGCTATAGCCATAGTGATCGACCTCTCCCGGGACTCAATCAAGCAGATGGAGGTTCTCCTGCGCGAGTTTGAGCGGGCAGGGATAAAGGTCAACAGGAGAAGGCCGAGGGTCGAGGTAAAGAGGACGGCGATGGGGGGCATCGTCATCAACGGGGCCGAGAACATAAGGGGCGATGTGAGTGAGGTCATGAAGATCCTCAGGGATGAGAGGATCCACTCAGCCGAGCTGACTGTTAAGGAGCCGGTCACGCTTGAGGAGATAGCCGATGCCCTCGACGAGAGCCTCGTCTGGCGCAGGGCGATAATAATAGCCAACAAGGGCGACGCCCCCGGGAGCAGGGAGAACTATGAGAAGCTTCTCAAAGCCTACGGCGACCGCTTTAAGATAATCCCGGTATCCGCCAAGCGGAAGATCCAGCTCGACAAGCTGAAGGACGAGCTGTATGAGCTCGCCGGGATAATAAGGGTCTTCACGAAGAGCCCAGGCGAGGAACCTGCCTATCCCCCGGTGCCGCTCAAGAGAGGCTCGACCGTCATGGACTTAGCGGAGAGGATCCACAAGGACTTCGCGAGAAACTTTCGCTACGCGAGGGTCTGGGGGAAGAGCGTTAAGTTCCCGGGCCAGAGGGTGGGGGCAGACCATGTGCTCGAAGACGGGGATGTAGTGGAGATTCACGCGAGGTAGCTCCGAGGAGCCCATAACCCTGTTGCCGGCTGAGCTCCCGATGGGAGGGAAGTCAACTTTTTAAGATGCTGCTCAGAGGGGGAGTTGGTGAGTTGCATGGCCATCGTGGACGTTAGGGTTCTCGTTGAGGGAGCAAGTGACGTTGAGGTTGTCAGCAAAGCCCTGCAGGGGCTTGCCTTAGGGAGCGAGTACAACATAACGATCTCCTCCATAATCCCCACGACCAACGTTGAGATAGCGAAGAGCGCCGCCGCGGGGGCGGATTTGCTCATCATAGCGACCGACGCAGATAGGGTTGGCAGGGAGCTGGCTGAGAGGCTCTTCAACGAGCTGAGCCAGATGGTGGGGCACATAGAGAGGATGAAGCTGCCCCTCGGCCACGACCTTGAGCACGTCGATGTGGAGCTCGTCAGGAAAGAGCTCAGGAACGCCCTCGTTAGGGCCGGACTAAAAAGCCTTCAGGTTCTGCCGGAGTACATGGAGCTGAGAAAGCAGCTCTTAGACCTCAAAGGGGCCTACGATGGGCTGGAAAAGGAGTATCAGGAACTCGAAAAGGAGTACGCCGAGCTCAGGGGCAAGTACGAGGAGACGAGGGTCGAGTACATGAGGCTCAAGCAGGAGAACGAGAGCCTCCAGGCCCTTCTTGAGAAGAGATCCAAGCCAGTTAAGATAGAAGACGCTTGGAGGGCGCTCTTCCCGGCCGAGCCCGTTCCTCCCGAGGGGTACCTGGCAATGGCCGTTGAAAAGCTCGGCCTCAGGGGAAAGATAATCGTGGGGCAGGGTTACATCTACTCGGAGGAGGAAGAGGCGGTTGAAGAACTCCTCAAGACGGTCTACCTCGGCACCACCGTTGCCAAAGCCCTCAGGACGGGGCCTGAAAGTGGGGAAGCGGAAAAAGCCGTAGAAGAGCCTTCAGAGGAAGAAACGCCAGCAGAAGAGTTGGAAAAACCAGTTGAAATCTGAAACACGGTGTCTGTATGAACGGGACTGTTGAGGAGTTTGCCACGTACCTCGACCTTGAGGGGAAGAGCCCCAACACCGTAAGGATGTACGCCTATTACATCGAAAGGTACCTCCGGGAAGGTGGGGGGACTGACGCACGCTCGGCCCTGAGGTTCCTCGCCAAGCTGAGGAGAAGCGGCTACTCCAGCAAGAGCCTGAACCTCGTCGTCCAAGCCCTGAGGGCCTACTTCCGCTTTGAGGGCTTTGAAGAGGAGGCGGAGAAGCTCAAGCCCCCAAAGGTACCGAAGAGCCTCCCCAAGGCCCTCACGAGGGAGGAGGTCAGGAAGCTCCTCTCGGTCATCCCACCCACGAAGACCAGGGATCGGCTCATAGTCCTCCTGCTCTACGGGGCTGGACTCAGGGTGAGTGAGCTCTGCAACCTGAGGAAGTCCGACGTTGACTTCGAGAGGGGCCTGGTCTTAGTCCGGTCTGGAAAGGGGGCCAAGGACAGGGTCGTGCCCCTCCCGGACGCTTTGGTGGCGGAGATAAGGAACTACCTGTCCAGGAGAGATGACGAGAGCGAGTACCTGATCGTCGAGGACAGGCGCTCCGAGAAGGGCAGACTCTCTCCAAAGACCGTCTGGTACCTGCTCCGCAAGTACGGGAACAGGGCTGGCATCAGGGTCACCCCCCACATGCTGAGGCACAGCTTCGCCACGCACATGCTCGAAAACGGGGTTGATATAAGGGCCATCCAGGAGCTCTTGGGGCATTCAAACCTCTCCACGACCCAGATTTACACAAAGGTAACAGTTGAGCACCTAAAAAAAGCACAGGAAAAGGCGAGACTCTTGGAATCGCTCTGATTCAGTCCTCCCAGGGCTCGCGGTACTTGAGGGCCCAGCCGAACTCCTCCTTCAGCGTGTCGATCGCCGCGTATGGGGGTATTATGCCCCGCTCGGTTATTATGACGTCCACGTACTCAGGCGGTGTAACGTCGAACGCTGGATTCCAGACCGTTATGTTCTTCGGCCACGTCCTGAGCTCCTCCTCTGGTATGACCTCCGTCGGGTCACGCATCTCTATCTCAACCAGCTGACCGAGCATGGTCTCGGGGTGGAACTTATAGGTCTCGGCGGCTATCATGGTCCAAACACGGTGTTCCTTGGCGGTAAGGGCTATCAGGGCCGTTCCGATCTTGTTTATAACCGCGCCGTTGGCGGTTATGCTGTCAGCCCCCATGACGACCTTGTCGGTCATCTTCATGTAGTGCCTCGCCGCGCTGTCGACAACGTAGATGACTGGTATTCCGTAGGAGGCTAACTCCTTGGCGGTTATCTTCCCCTGCCACTTGGGCCTCGTCTCGGTCACTATGACCTTTATATCCTTCCCCATCTCCCAGGCGGTCTTCATGACGCTTATGGCGGCTTTACTGTGGCAGTGTGTCATTATAACGTCCCCGTCCTCTATGCGCTTTGCCCCTATCTCCCCTATCCTCTTTACGGCGTTCTCCGAGTTGTGTATGAACTCCTTGGCGGCGTTGATCACGATGAACCTCAGCTGTTCGAGATCGGCGCCGTTGGAGTAGGCTATCTTCGCCCTGTTCATCACGTATCTGAGCGCGTTTGGCAGCGAGACGGCGGTGGGTCTGGTGTTGTAGAGTATCTTCGCGGCTTCCTTCATCTCCTTCCAGAAATCGTCAACGCTGAGAGCCCTGCTCTTCTCGGCCTGGAGCTGGAGGGCGTATGCGGCCGAGCGGGCTATCTTTCCCGCCCCCCTGATCTCCATGGTCTTTATCTTCTCCGCGATCTCAAGGACTTCTTTCGCCACTCCCATTCGATCACCCCCGGTAATCTTCAGATTATGGGCAGGCGTTTATATCGTTTGCGAGGGGAAGCTTTTTAAAGCACCGGCTCAACAGCACACGGGAAAGGGCTACGCCCAATGAATCCCGCTGATGAGTGGAGGTGGGAGGAAATGGCGACTTTCAAGATCGTTGTGTCCAACCCGAAGAGTGGTATCGCAAGACAGGTTGAGGTAAGCGGCGAGGTCGCTGAAAAGCTCATCGGAAAGCGCATAGGGGACGAGATACCGGTTAGCGAGCTCGGCATCAACCTCTCCGAAATATTCGGGGAGGAGATACCCGGGAGCGCGAGGCTCAAGATAAAGGGTGGAACCGACAGGGACGGCTTTTCGATGAGGCCAGATGTTCACGGCCCGAGGCGGGTTAAGATCCTCGTCTCAAGGGGTCCGGGCTTCAGGCCTAAGGAGAGGGGAGAGCGGAGAAAGAAAACCGTGAGGGGCAACACGATAAGCCCCGAGATCGTCCAGATAAACACGGTTCTCCTTTTCTGAGCTCTCTGCTCTTCCCATTCCTTCACAGATCCCGGACTGTTATCACACCAGGCTACGGTATCGGGGAGGCTCCCTAAAGGAAGACCGCCCTCGTCATCGCCCCGTCAACAACTACAGTTGATCCGAGCATGTACTCAGCTTGATCGCTCAGGAGGAAAGCTATGAGCGAGCCGAGCTCGTTCCACCTGCCGGTTCTGTGAAGCGGCGTTCTGCCCAGGACTTCCCTCTCCCAGATTTTTTCGAAGGGTTCCCCCCTTGTCCCTGCGACCTTCTTCAGGTTTTCCCTCGCACCAGGGGTGTCGAAGCTCCCGAGGAGAACCGAGTAGGCCCTTATCCCTTCCTTTCCATAGGCCCTGGAGAGGCCCTTCGCGAGCTGGATCAGACCAGCCCTCGTGGTGTCGGCGAGCAGCAAAGGGGACATGGGTTCCTTTATCGAGACCGAGTTGAGGTACACGAGAACACCCTTCCTCCCAGTCTCCAGCCACCTCCTGAGGAGAAGACCCGTGAGGTAACCGGGTGCTATTGAGTGTATCTTAGCGGACTCAAGCCAGTCTGAGTAGCTGGCCTCGTGGATGAGGCAGGGTTCGCAGGAGACGTTTGGGGCGTTCCAGACGAGGGCGTCAACTCCACCCAAGAGCTCCCAGGATCTTCCGATGAGGTTCTCCAGGCCCTCACTCCGCCGCAGGTCGGTCTTTACAGCGCAAACCTCCCCAAACCCGGCGAGCTCTTTCATAGCCCTTTGGAGGTTTTCGTCGTTGTGGGAGCTTAAAACAACCCTCGCGTTTCTTTTTAGGAGTTCCTTCGCGACGTTGAAACCTACCCCCCTTGAGGCGGCGGTTACTAAAACCCCCATCCCCTTGAGGTCGATTTCAACCCTCATGCTCGCCCCTTGGTGGGAGGGGTTAATAAGGGTGCCGATTGGAAGGGGGACGAGGACTGCATAGTTTTAGGCGGTGCAATTTGTCGTTTTGATAAACAACAGGGCGAAAGAATATTAAGGCGCAGGATCTTCGGTTTTAGACAGATTTCTCAAACGTTTTGGAGGTGATGCCGTGAAGTTCTACATATGCAGGGGAAAAGCCGAGCCAAAGCCGTTCAAGATAGCGATCATCGGTGCCGGACCGGCCGGCCTTACCGCAGCAGGTTACCTTGCCTGTAAGGGCTATGAGGTTCACGTCTACGAGAAGATGCCAGAAGGGGGAGGGATGGTCGCCTTTGCCATTCCCGAGACCCGGATACCGGTAAAAACCGTTAGAGACGGAGTTCGAGAACTGGAAAAACTCGGAGTCCAGTTCCACTTCAGGACGAAGGTGGTCTACGACTCTCCGAGGGAGCTCGGCGATGAGTGGGCTGAGCACTTCGTTTCCCTTGAGAAGCTCTTAGGTGAGTTCGACGCGCTTCTCATAGCTACCGGTGCTTGGAAGCCGAGGAAGCTGAAGGTCCCTGGTGCTGAGTTGCCCGGTGTTTTCGACGCCCTAACACTGCTTCATCACGTAAAGATGGCCAGGATAGGCTACTACCCCTGGGACAGAATCCCGGAGGTCAAGGGGAAGCGCATCGTGGTAATAGGTGCCGGCTACACGGCCGTTGACGTTGCCATTGAGGCAAGGCTCCTCGGGGCGGATAAGGTCACGATGGTCTACCGCCGCTCCATTGAGGACAGCTACGCGAGGGCCGAGATAAGGAATCTTATCAGCGAGGGGCTTGAGTTCATAGAGCATGCCTCACCGGTGAGAATTTTAGGGGAGAAAAGAGTCCAGGGCGTCGAGTTCGCGAGGACGGAGATAGTCGAGGGGAGCGTCGTGAGCACTGCCGAGCGCTTTACAGTTGATGCCGACCTCGTCGCCTACGCCATCGGCCAGCTTCCGACGAGCCCGATAAGGGAGGTCGTCTGCGCCAACGAAAAGATATTGAAGGAGGCTGGGATTTTCTTCGCTGGAGACGTAGTTGCCCCAAGGAACATAGGCACGGCGATGAGGGAAGGCAGGGCAAGGGCGAGGGAGATAGAGGAGTGGCTCCTCAGCAAAGCCCCGAGGAGGGTTTTCCCTGTTCCCGTTGCGGCGAGGCTGATAAGCTCGGTCACGAACGGGAAGTGCTGAGGGTTTCTCACGATACACGAAGGTTGCGAACTCTGAAGGAAAAAGCGTAAAGGACATAAAGTACAGCCGTCAATATGCCCACCACTAAAACCAGATTCCCCTCGCTCAACTCCAAAAGCCCTCTTCCTTCGGCATATGCCGTGTAAACAGGAGACAGAACGTACAGCAAGTACGCCATGAATCCCTTCACCGTGTTTCCAAGACTTGCCTGAGTCTGGAGGAGGGCAACACCCGATATGGGGAGGATGAAGAGAAAGGCCATTGAGAGAACGTAGGATCCGCTTTTGCTGCCCACGAGGGTCACCATTAGCAGCGCGCCTGAGTAAATTAGTCCCATGGCAATCAACGCCCACATTACCCTATCATACCCCCACGCCAGCAGGAGGAGAGTGTTCACAACCAAGAAGGGTACCTGAGACAGCAAAGCCGTTATAAACTTTCCGTAGGCGACTTCCCTCCATCCAGCGAAGAGGGCTATCTCAAAAGCCGTAACTCGGTTCTCCTGAAACATCACGTTGAACACCAGAAACAGGTACAGAGGCATCCCTAAGAACTGTATAAACTCAACTAAGGGAAGTTGATTCTTAGGGTAGAGGTAGTGGATGCCTGCCTCACTGAGAGCCAAAAACCCCAAGACTTCCCAGAAGAACACCGATCCCATTGCCTCCTTAGTGTAGGTTTCCACCGTTAGCTTTAACGTAGACATACCTGACACCCGACCTTTTGTACCCCAAGATCTTTCCCCCGTCCATAAGGCGTTTGAGGGTTTCTCCCTCCGTCCGCACCACAAGGATGTTGCCGAAATCCCCTAAAATCCCCTTAAGAGGAGGAACAGTGTCATTTATGAAGACATCGTAGACTTCTCCATCTGCTTGGAGCTCTTTTACCTTCCCGTACCATATAACCCTCCCCTGCTCCAAAACGATGATTGAATCGGCCAGGAGCTCAACGTCCTCCGGGATGTGAGATGTGAGGATATAACTGCGGAACCTCCTTCTTAGGACACTTGAAACCCTTACATAAGAATGCAGATCCAGATGGACGAAGGGCTCATCAAGTACCGGGATACGAGAGCTGTCTGCAAGTGCACTAAAGATCCAGAGGAGTTGTTCTTGACCCGATGAGAGTGAGCCTACCTTCTGCGATTCAAATTTGGATAGACCAAGCTCATCTGCAAGGGCGGATGTGCCCTCAGGATCGCCGTTTGCACGCCCGACGATCTTTACGAACTCACCTACCTTCATAGCATATGGAAGGCGGGCCTTTTCAAAGGCAGGGTTAAAAGTCTTAATAATCTTTTCGCGCTCCGTCCATGGGTTGATTCCGTTTATCATGACCTCCCCTGCCTTTGGACGCTGAAAGCCCATGAGGATCGAGAGCAGGGTCGTTTTTCCGCTGCCATTCTGTCCCACGATCCCTATCCTCTCCCCCCTGACTGATACGGACACTCCTTTAATAACAGGTTTTGATGGAGTGTACTCAAACCACACATCCCTGAGGTTAAGTTCGATCCCCTCTCCCAATCTCATTCCTCCCGGGATTCTATTATCATCACTACGAGGCCGATCAGGACAAGTGCCACGTTTACAGGAAAGCTGTAGCCGATACCGTACTTTATCCAGCCCCTCCAATCTTGGGTGGGTACCGAGTTCCCACCTCCGAAGTACATCTGGGCCACCAAGTCCTTCTCGACGGCACTCGTATTTACACCGTAGAGGCTTGAAAGTTTTTCGCAGAGGGGCGTTATATTGTACATCGAATTGAACGCCGTGCAGGGATGGGAAACCGAGACTGAAACTGCAACGTAGGTTCCATTATATCGGATATAATCATTGCCGTAGACCGTGAAGTAAACAAATGGGTAGCCATAGACTGGGCTTGGAGAGACGTGCCCCTTTCCAAATAAAATTTTTCTGTCAATGTTGTCAGTTATAAGGGACGCAATCAGTCCCTCCCCTCTGGAGAGATACCATCCGTCCTTAACCTTTTTAATGGAGTCCGCGTAGAGGGGGAGCTCCGGGAGCCGGTCAACATTCACGCCGCCGTTACCAAAAAGCTTGTAGACACTGTATGAAACGTTGTATTCCCCACCCTGCAGGTAGGTCACGTTCACTTCAAAGCCTAAGGACATCGACTTTCCAGAGTCGCTCGGGAACTGGCCAACTACCCCGTAATACCTGAGCTGACTGCCGGGGCCAAGGACGCCCTTGAACTTGGAGGCCCTGTAGTGCCCCATATAATAAGTTGAAACAGGGAGGAGTAGCATAATAACTGCAAGGACCATCAGGATGAGACCGAGCATTTTTCCCCACTTCATCATGGCACCCCGCATCTTGTTCAAGCCCAAAAATAAAAAGATTGGGGGTCAAACGTCCACACTAACTTCAATTGGCGGCAATGGCAGGGATTCCCACTCAAGGCTCTTACCCTTAACGCCCCTGTACCAAGCGTAGGTGTGATCCCATGTGTGGTAGACGACCTTGTTGTAGACTATCCCACTGATAGAGTTGAAGGGTGAGTGAAGGGTGAACTGGCCGTAAAATGAGAGGGCCGTCGAGGACGGGTTGGTGCTCGTGTAGCCCCAGGAACCATCGTCCGGCCAGTGTCCACCGTGGTCAGTCTCATGGAAGGTGTCATCGTTGTCAAGCAGGAAGGTTCCATCTGGCTTCGTGGCGAAGGTCCACTCGGACTTTACCCACGCCATAGTCCATCCAAAGATGTTCTTGCCCTCAACTTTGACACTTGCGTGGTTGTTGTAGGTGTAGCCGGCACTGGCGCTGGCTGCCGTCAAAAACAAAAAGAGCCCAAACACGAACAGGGCTAAGCTGACCTTCCTAACCCCCATACTATCCTCCTGCCCCATAAGGGGCATACTAATCTACTTTTTTAGAAATTTAAACTTTATGCCGTAAATTTATAATTAATTCTCAATAATTCATAAGAAATCTTGACGTGATATTTTTAATTATTGAATAAATTGCAATTTGGGGTTGTCATTTGTCATAACTTAAAGCACGCTTTTATCCATTGATTTTTCAAAGTGGAATCATTATTTTAGAATTCATCATTTAATGTGGGCCCAAAATCTTTATAGCCCGTTCTCTAAACCTTCCCACATGACCGAACCGAAAGAGATCGTCCTTAAAGAGAGCGCAGAGGTCGAGGGGATCCCTATAGAGGGGCCCTGGCCCGACGAGGTTTCGAGCCTTGAGGAGGTTTTGGACTATTACGAGCGCATAGGCTTTCAGGCGACACACCTCGGGAGGGCCATCGAGATCTGGAGAAAGGTGGAGAAGAAGCGCGCCGAAGGAAACGAAGTCCGCGTCTTCCTCGGCTACACCTCAAACATAGTCTCCTCCGGGTTGAGGGAGATAATAGCGTGGCTCGTGAAGGAGGGCAAAGTTGACGTCATCGTAACCACCGCCGGTGGGATAGAGGAGGACTTCATAAAGGCCCTCAAGCCCTTCATCCTTGGGGATTGGAACGTTAACGACGCCTTAATGCGCGAGAGGGGAATAAACAGGATAGGCAACATCTTCGTGCCCAACGACCGCTATATAGAGTTCGAGAAGTACATGATACTATTCTTCGAGCGGGTTCTTGAGATGGAGCGCGAGACCGGAAAGCCGCTCACAGCAAGCGAGTTCATCCGCGAGCTCGGGAAATACATGGACGAGAAGCTTGGAAATGAAAAGGAGCGCTCGATTATTTACTGGGCATACAAGCGAAACGTCCCGATATTCTGTCCGGCCATAACTGACGGCTCGATCGGGGACATGCTCTACTTCTTCAAGGAGGAGCGCGGAGACAGGGAGCTCATTATAGACATCGCCAACGACATAGTTAAGCTCAACAACTTAGCGGTTACGGCAAAGGAGACGGCCTCGATAATCCTCGGCGGTTCCCTGCCGAAGCACGCGATAATCAACGCCAACCTCTTCCGTGGGGGGACTGACTACGCGATCTACGTGACGACGGCGGTTCCGTGGGACGGCTCGCTGAGCGGTGCACCGCCGAGCGAAGGGGTGAGCTGGGGTAAAATCAAGGCCAAAGCTGACTACGTTGAGATTTGGGCCGACGCAACGCTCGTCTTCCCGCTGATGGTGTGGAAGGTCATGAGAGAAAAGCCCTAAACGAGGAGTCTCTCCCAAGCCGGCCTCTTAACGATCCCCTCAACCTCCTCGGGAACCTCGGTGAGAGTCAGCGAGTCCAGCATCTCAAGGACGTCCCTGATCTCCGCCCTCCTCATCGAATCCACCCGCTCCAGCGGGTTGCCCACCGCCCAGGGGATCACCTCCCGGACAGGATCCCTGGTTTTGGCCTTTGCCCTCATAGGCATCAATAAACTGTGACACTTTGGAATATATAAGCCTTTTCTATTCACATTTTGCACACAGAACGGGTGAAAGTGCAAAATTCTAAAAACCCTACCCGGTGGTAACTCACCCATGCCCCTTCTCAAAGACGTAGAAGTACCTCTCCAAGCTCTTGTGAACGCGCTGGTAGTACATTTCGAGGAGCCTGAAGCCAACCTTCTCAGCCTCGATCCTCCCGTTGAAACCAACGGGAAACGCTATCGCTAAGCGCCCGCCTTTGGCCAAGACGGCGTACATGCTCTCAAGGGCCTTTCGGTACAGCTCGTCCCTGTCCCTGCCCGCAAGGGTCGCTGAGGTGCCGTACGGCGGATCCGTGGCTATGGCCTCGAACCTCTTGCCGGAAAACAGCTCCTCCAGCTTTGTAGCATCACCAACCCTGAGCTCGTAATCCCTTACCCCATAGTACCTGAGGTTCATTTCAGCCCCCTCGACCATCTCTGGTTTTATGTCGACGCCGTAGACCCTCAGGCCGATGAGGCCGGCCTCAATCAGTATCCCCCCTGCCCCCATGAAGGGGTCGAGGAGCTCCTTCTTCGCTTTTGTCAGGTTCACGAGGGCACGGGAGAGGCGGGGGTGGAGCGATATGGGCCTGAAGAATGGCCTGCGGTGGGCCTTCCTTCTCTCAAAGTCCTTGGGGTCAAAGTAGCGGGTTCTTATCCCTGCGTAGAGCCTCTCACCGCAGTAGACCCTAACTACAGTATCAGGCCTTGAGAGGTTCACTTTAAACCCCCGGGTAGCTATGACCGCCCCGAGCTTTCTCGGAAGGTCGAGGACGTTGTGCCTGCAGTTCGCCATCGTCTCTGTGTCCACCTTGAAAGTCCCCTTGATGGGCCAGTCCGCTTCCTCGGCCCTTGCGAGGAGTTCGCGGATCGAATCAGCCTCTATGACAAGCTTTCCATACTCATGGGCGAGCCCAAGCCTATCGAGGTAGGGGAACGCGCCCTCATCGGCATCAAGCTTCAGAAAGAGGTAATCCCTGCCGGCTATTTCCCCGCCCGCCAGTTCGAGCATGGCCCCGATTTCATCCACCGCCATCCCGGGAAGGCTCCCGAGTATCCCAACGTAGAGCATGCCACCACCTCACAGAACCTTCAGGTACTTGTGCACCTGAAAGCTCAGCCCGACGTTCTTCCTTCCTAATACCTCAGCTGCCTCGCGGTAGATTTCCATGAGCCTACCCTGGCTTATCTCAATCGGTTCCCTCGGCTGTATCGCCAGCGGGGCAAGACCCTTGAGAAGTCCCGCGTACCAGCGGACGTTCTCAAGCTTGGTCTCGCTGGTAACGACGAGCTTGGCGTAGGTCTTTGCGCCGGCTTCTTTTAGGATCCTTATGCTCTCGATCTCCCTGAGGACGAGGTTCCTCCAGTCCCCGGTAGCTTTAGCGCTCTCGTCCTTTATATCAACGCTCGCGTAGTCAGTCAGAGAAGCCACCTCCTCAATCAGCTCCGGCAGTCCGCCGTGGGTTTCGAGGAAGTTGTCGAAGCCGAGGTCTTTCATCTCCCCCATAAGGGCCTTCAGGGCCTTTGTCTGGAGCGTCGGCTCTCCTCCGGTGTAGCTTATCGAGTGTACGTCGCCGGTATCAAGCCTTAGAACGGCATCAACGACCTCCCCAAGCGAAGCCGGATTCGGCTTGTACTCAAACCTCCCGGTGAAGGGTTCGAGTTCATAGCGCCAGCGGGAAACGCGGGAGGCATCTATGTACTGCTTGGAGTCGCAGTAAACACAATGAAGGTCGCAGCCGGCGAAGCGGACGAAGATCTGCCTCCTTCCAAAGGCGCTCCCCTCTAAGCTGCCCCCCTCACCCTGCCAGCTGTTGAAGACCTCGGCCATTACGATCTTCATCCGAACACCTCAGAGCTCCTCGACGTCAATCCCCCTCACCCTATCGCTCACGAAGCCCTCCAGTATCTCAACCCTGACGCCCCTGTCTTCTCCGGTCATGTCGGCCATGAGCTGAACCGCCCTCGCGTAGTCCCAGAGTCTTCTTTTCGCCTCGTCGGTGACCTCCTCGGCCATTATTATGAGCTCCCTCTCCCCCGGCTGGCCGCTCATCCACTCGATTACTTTTTCCGCGTCCTCCCCTGTGAAGACGCCCCTTTTCTTGAAGAGCAAGCTCCCACCTCCTCCGTTTTACAGTGAAGCGGTCAGATGTACTTGAGGAGGATTTTAACGGCCGCCTCAAACAGTTCCCTGTCCTCCCCGTCGAGCACGCCCTCCAAGTAGTGAAGGTTTGCGACGTTTATGATCACGTAGGCGGTGTTCCTGTCAAGACCGAGGTCGTAGGCCTCGTAGTAGACCCGCTCCTCCCCAAGGGCCTCGTTCATCATGTCGGCGAAGTGCTTTATGTCCTCGACGCTGAGCTCGTCCCACTTGCTCTCCATCTCATCGAAATACTCCTCAAGGGTCTTTATCCTCCCAAGGTCGAGCTTCAACAGACCTTTGACGTAGGGGAACTCGCCAACGCGAAAGATCCTGAGACCCTCCTCGTCCCGAATCCCGATGTAGTCCCAGGGCAGAACGCCCTCTATCGGGTTGTGGCCGTACCTCGTGGCCAGATAGGAGAAGGCCTCCATGGCATCGTCCATCTCCCTCAGGAACTCCTCCTCATCCTGAAAGCTTATCACCTTGCTCACACTTCCCCTCATGCCCGGCACCTAACCGAAAGTAGGGCGGGGAGTTATAAGGCTTTGTTCCAGCGGATTCGGTTCCTCCGCAGGATTTTTATAGGCCTGACCATACCCCCTCAAGGTGTCGCCATGGTAACGCTCATCATCGCGGAGAAGCCCAACGTCGCGAGAAAGATCGCCTACGCCTTGGCCGAGGGCAAGCCAGTGAGAAAGACTATTGGAAAGGTGAGCTACTACGAGTTCACGCGCGACGGGAAGAAGGTCATCGTTGCCCCGGCCGTCGGCCACCTCTTCTCATTGGCGCCCAAAACCAAGACCTACGGCTACCCCGTCTTCGACATCGAGTGGGTGCCCGTCTACGCCGCTGAGAAGGGGAAGGGCTACGCCAAAGACTACATCAAGGCCTTAGCAGCGCTCGCAAAGCGGGCTGATGAGTTCGTGGTTGCCTGCGACTACGACACCGAGGGGGAGGTCATAGGTTATACCGCCCTCAAATACGCCTGCGGCGTTGACCCTTCGAAGGCGAAAAGGATGAAGTTCTCCGCTTTGACAAAGAAAGACCTCCTGAAGGCATGGTACAACATGGAACCGACGATAAACTTCGGCATGGCCGATGCTGGAATAGCGCGCCACGTTTTAGACTGGTACTGGGGAGTTAACCTTTCAAGGGCCCTCACTTCCGCGATAAAGCGGGCGAGCGGGAAGTGGATGGTTCTCTCAACCGGTCGCGTCCAGGGGCCAACGCTGAAGTTCCTCGTCGAGAGGGAGAGGGAAATAGCCAACTTCAAGCCGACTCCGTATTGGATCATAAAGATGATCCTTGAGAAGAACGGCGAAACCTACACGGCAACCTACGAGAAGGAGAGAATCTTTGACGAAAAAGAGGCCAAGCGCATCGTAGACGAGGCGAAGAAGGGGCCGGCGTTCGTCGAGAGGGTTGATGTCAAACAGCAGAAGAGGAACCCTCCAGTCCCCTTCGACCTCGGAACCCTGCAGAGGGAGGCTTATTCTGCCTTCGGATACAGCCCGAAGAAGACGTTGGAGCTTGCACAGCGCTTGTATGAGCGTGGATTATCGTCGTATCCGAGGACAAGCTCGCAGAAGCTCCCGAAGAACCTGAACTTTCGCTCGATAATCCAGAAACTCGCCAAACTTCCCGAGTACAAGCCCTTCGCCCACGAGCTTTTGGGCAAAGAAAAGCTCAAGCCCGTCGAAGGAAGAAAGGAAGACCCAGCACATCCGGCAATCTACCCGACGGGCGAGTTGCCCAAGCCGGGAGAGCTCACAAAGGACGAGGGAAACCTCTACGACCTCATAGTCAGGCGCTTCCTCGCCTTGTTCATGGAGCCGGCGGTGAGGGAGATAATGAAGGTCATCATAAACTCCAACTCCCACCGCTTCATCCTCAGCGGAGCCAGAACCCTCAAAGAGGGCTGGCTTAAGGTCTACGGCGAATACGTCAAGTTCGACGAGGTTCTTCTGCCGTCCTTCAGGGAGGGCGAGCCGGTAAAGGTTATCCAGATAAAGCGCGAGAAGAAGAAGACCAAACCTCCTGCCCGCTATTCACCCGCTTCCGTCATCAAGAGGATGGAGGATTTGGGAATAGGAACGAAGGCGACGCGCGCCCAGATCCTTGAGACCCTCTACCAGAGGGGCTACATCGAGGGGAAGAGGAAGATCAAGGTGACCCCCCTCGGGACGCGCGTCGTCGAGGCCCTTGAGAAGAACGTGCCGGAGATAGTGAGCGTCGAACTAACGAAGGCCTTTGAGGAGAAGATGGAAGAGATAATGGCCGGAAAGGCGAGGAAGGAAGAGGTCATCGCGGAAAGCAGAAACCAGCTTGTCAAAATCCTCAAGGTCTTCAAGGAGAAGGAACTTGACATTGGCAGGATGCTCCTCGAAACAACTGGAACCGGAGTTACGACTTCAAAGGACTCCGTGAAGGTGGAAAAGTCCAAATCTAATTCATCATCAAAAGCCGGTGAGAGTGGGAGGGCCGGAAGTAGGGAAAGGCTCGTCCTCGGGAAGTGCCCGAAGTGCGGCGGTGACCTGGTGCTCAGGTACAACAGGAAGACGGGAAAAAGGTTCGTGGGCTGTTCCAACTGGCCGAAGTGCGATGTAACATATCCGATTCTCCAGCGCGGCCAGGTCATCCCAACCGGAAAGACCTGCTGCAACGGCGCCCCCGTCGTCAAGATCCGGGAGAAGGGCAGGGAGTACGAGATATGCCTCGACATGAACTGCGAGGAGTGGAAGAGGCGATAGCCTTATCTTCCCTTTGCTCGATTTATGAGTATGGACGAGTGGGAGAGAACTGCGGGGGTTCTGCTCGACAACGCCCGCGAGTTCCTTGAGGAACTGAGGGACAAACTCAGACTCGGAGAGGTGACTCTGGAGGCGCTCTTTGGGGTCCAGTCGACCTTCATCCTTGGACTCGGTGATGCAAGTCTTTATGCCTTCTCGACCGGAAGAGACGACCTCGTCGAGGACTCCTACGGTCTGTTCTTGGACGCCCTTTCCGTTCTCAGAGCCAGTCATCTCTTGATCAACGAGCCGGAACTCGACCTCTGGCTTTCTCCGCTCAAGAACTTGGATCCCGAGAGGGGCTTCTCCATTGACAAGCGCTTTTCCCTCCTCGGGGAGCCAAAGCCAACCATGGTCTGGGCCAACAGGGTCGTAAAGCTGCGGAACGCTCTTCACGGGAGGCCGGTGAGGAATCCGCTCTACTCCATCGGCTACGGCATTGGGAAGGGAGACAGGAGGTTTCCGGTTCTTCTGAAGGCCGTACGGAGGCTCTATGGGCTTTTCCCTCCGCTTTTTGATGAGGCGGTGGAGTTGCTTCTCCTCGAGGTCGAAGCTGGAATCGATGTGGATCCCCTGCCCATTATAAACGGAACCATTGATGAAGTCGGAGAGCTGCCGGGGGGTCTTGAACCCGCTATAATCGGCGGAAAGGAGGTTTTTTATTCGCTCTCCTCCAAGAAAAAGGTTCACTTTGGCTTGGGAAGTATAGAGCTGGGGAAAATTGACGCCCTGTATGTAAAAAGGGGAAGGGGATTTATGAAGATCACCCGTGAAGGTTTTTAAGAGGAAGTGCTTCAATTGTTATATTATGGGATGGAGAGCCGGTGTACTGATTGTCCTCGTCACACTGATCTTGTCTCCCCCTGTCTTCGGATACGGAGCACCGTCGGCTACAGTGGCCCCTGTTGAGTACTATGAGCTCATACTCACATCGTTTCTTCCTCTGAAGGACGGTGCCTTAGTTGGTGGGTATGTGTACGACACAAGATACGATAGGGAAGGAAACGCATTTGCCCTGATACGCTTATCTGGGAGTGGAAAGGTAAAATGGTTGAAAAAGTATGGACTGAGCATGATCCCAAATGTATTGGTCCGAGCTAAGGACGGATTTTTTGTAATCGGGGATGGGACGGTGATAAAAGTCGATGAAGACGGGGAGGTGTTGTGGGCTAAGAGGTTTAAGGCGTCATCCTTTCCCCGTTTTGAAGATGCCCTCCTGACCAAAGGAGGGGCCCTGGTTCTCGTTGGAACTCGATGGGGCGGAGAGAAAACGCCTCATGTGGCTTGGATACTGGCAATATCGCAAGATGGGAACGTTAAATGGCATCGGACGTACCGGGCAGGTGCTTTTACTTCGTTCTCGGCTGTTGTAGATACCGGCGATAGCATCGCGGTCGTGGGCCAAGTTGGGAGGGAAAACTCAAGCGATATCTGGGTTCTTGAGTTTTCCTATGGAGGCGAGCTACTTGGACAGAGAAAACTTGATGTCGGTGGTTTTGACATCCCTGACGGGGCCCTCCCCTCAAACGGAGATCTGCTTATATACGGCAGGAGGATAGATGATAACAGAACGGAAGCGTTCGTAATTCGCTTTGGAGATAAGGCATTTGCGGAACTTTACCCCGGAAGGAGAGAGGGCTTCCTCCACGGGGCTATCGTTGATGGATCTCCTTTGATTTGGGGAGTTTTCAACGAAAGCCAGGCGGTGCTGTTTCCAGAGGACAAAAGGATGGTGTTCTTCAATCGAACAATCGTCGGGGTAACTGGGGATTACGTTGTTTTAGCAGAGAAGAGGGTCGTAGACCTAACAAAACCGGGGGTTGACGCCCTGCTGAACCTGAAAAAACTTTCATCTGGCAGGATTGAAAACGTTAGTCCCCTTGAGAAGATCACCGTGAAAGAGGGTGAGGTTAGTTTTGAAGTGGTGAAGCGGACGCTAAAGGCCAGTGACATCGTATTAAGCCGGGAGGGGGCTACTGTTGGGGACGTCGGCTATTACTCCGATCGCTGGCATGAAGTTTGGCTTTATTCCATAAAGGACGGGACTTTGGCTGGAATCGTTCAAAGGGGGAATGTAGTTGCTGCAGGGCACGTGGGGTTCTTAAGAGACAAAGCTTTGGTAGTAACGGCAGATAAAGATGAAATTAACGCAACGGTTCTAACTGCGCTCAACGGGGCTGAGATCCAAGATGTGGAAACCGATGGCGATACGATCCTCGTGGGCACTGTCTTCGAAGGGAACGTCGTCTCTCTGGGCAAGGCCCTTATCGCGAAGTTATCCCTGAATGGGGATGTTGTGTGGGCCAAAAAATACGAGATCGATGAGAGAACTTCTGCCAGTGCCGCGGCGGTCAAGGACGGAAAAATAGCTATCGTGGGGGAAACGATCAACAACGTTGGTGACAAAAACGCCTTCGTGATGTTGTTGGATGGTAACGGGGACGTTCTCTGGTACAGGGTTTTTGGGGGAAGTCTGAGCGATAGCTTGAAAGATGTGGCATTCGATGGGGAGGGCAACATAGTGGCAGTTGGCTACCTCAACGGTGGCGGTCGGCCTGTTAAGCGAAAGCCCTGGATCCTCTCGCTCTCTCCGGAGGGGAAAGTTAGATGGTCCAAGGTTCTGAACGTAACCTACGGACAGTTTACGTCGGTGGAGGCACATGGAAAATCGATTTTTGCCGCTGGGTACGCTTGGAAGATTAGTATGCCTGGATCCTACGGCCTCTTTTTAGAACTCTCGCAAAATGGAAGTGATGTTAGGGCGGGGAGGTACGACTTCGGCCAAACAACGATGCCCTCAGATGTTTCGGTTTATAGAAACTTGGTGTACATCTCGGGCCATACTGACGGAAGGCCCTGGATCTACGTTATAGCCCCCAACACTCAGTACAGGATAGACCTTGAACTGCGGAGGGCGGAGGGGGCGATAAGCGGCCTCTACATCAATGAATCAGCAGGGAGGATATACTTCGTCGGCAGCGCATCTTTCTATAGCGACGGCTGGAAGATTTTCATGGGATGGTTCTCACACAATGCTCCGGAATACTCTAACGAATGCCTGAACATCACGGTGAAAAGAGGTGTTCTGCTAAAGCCTTTAAGTGCTGCAATAATCTCCCAGGAGCCGGATCCTCCGGCTACGGTGTACGTCTCTGGTTTAAACGTCAAAGAAAGACCTTGGCATTTGCCCGTGGACGTGGTGAAAAAAGAGATCCCAGAGGGGGAGAGTTCAACCCCTCAAAGCAGTTCTTTCAGGAGCCTTATCCTCCTGGGGCTCATCATGACCTTCGGGTTCTTGATAAGGGCTTTGATGACCTCAAAGTAGTTCCCGCTCGCTATCTTCTCCGCGTCGGCGCCGCTCAATACACGTATGAAGAGGTCGAGGTCTTCGTCCGTGAGCTTCTCCGTAACGCGCCTGACCTTCAGGATCCGCTCAAGCCTCTTTCCGTCCGTTTCCCACCACTCCCTCGTGTAGTTCTGGAGCAGTGAGATGTTCTCCTCTTCGAGGGCCTTTACGATCCACTTGCTCGCTATGGTTCCAGCTTCCATCGCCTCGGCCATTCCTCCTCCGTGCATCGGGTTCACCTGACGGGCTGCGTCGCCAACAACGACCACGTTGCCCTTGGCAAGTTCCCTTACGAAGCCGCCCACCGGGACGACGCCGACGTTTACCTCAAGTATCTTCTTAGTCGGGATGCCCCTCTCCCTCAGCCACTTGTCGAGGTAGTATTTAGCGGTCTGCGGGTGGTCTGAGGCTATGCCTATCCCCACATTAGCTCTGTCCTCGTCCTTCGGGAAGACCCAGACGTAGCCTCTCGGAGCAACCTCGTTCCCGAACCAGAGGTGGATCAGATCCGGGTCAAAGCCCTCTATGAGCATCTCGTATTCATAGCTCGAATCGAACTCATGTGGTGGGGCGTAGGTGTTTATCCCCGCTTTCCTTGCTATCGTGCTCTCGACGCCATCCGCCGCGACGATAATGTCCGCGTATATCTCAACCGGCTCGTCCTCGTGCTTGGCCCGGATTCCAGCTATCCTGCCGTCCTTCTTTATTACATCGAGTGCCTCGGTTCTCGCCAGAACGTCGGCCCCTGCCTTTGCCGCGTAATAAGCGAGCATCTTGTCGAAGACCTTCCTCTCGAGGATCACGCCGCTGACATCTTTGTAGCGCAGTTCCAGCTCGTAGCCGCTCGGGGAGTAGAGCTTGGCCCCGTAGATCTCGCGGTTGATGAAGCGCCTGTCGTAGGGGATGCCGTACTCTTTGAAGACCTTCACGCTTATGCCCTCGGCGCACTGCTTCGGGCTTCCAATGGCGGGCTTCTTGTCGATGAGAAGGACTGAGTAGCCGGCTTTAGCAACGTTTTTAGCGATTATAGGGCCTGCAATTCCAGAACCAACCACAACGACATCGTACCTCCAAGTCATTCTCTCACCTCCAGAGGCTCCGCGCTGAGCGCTCCAACGGGGCAGGCGTTGATGCATATCCTGCAGCTTATGCACTTGTCCTGGAAGAACTCCCAGCCGCTTGAGTGCACCTCTATTGCAAGCGTCGGACAGACACCTGCGCAGCCGCCGCAGAGGTAGCAGCGGTCTTCGTTTACAACGACTCTAATCTTCTCCGGCATTTTCTCCACCGCCGTTCTTTGCCTTCAGTTTTTCCCTGTCGATTTCGATGGTGTTCTCTTTTATTCTTAACGGTACGAACCTGTCCAGCTCCCTGACCTTGAGGAGAACCTCGCGCTCCTTCAGGTTGAGGCCGTCGCTCAGCTCGTCAACGGTGGCTGAGCCGTTGAGGAGGAGGTAGTGAAGTATGGCCAGCTCCGTCATGTCACCTATCTCAGCCATGTACCTCTCCTTGATCTTCGCCATTAGTGAATCCCTGAGTGATTCCAGCTCGGCCATGCTCTCTAACAGGGCGTTCAGCTCGTCCGAGAGCTCAAGGAACCTGCCAATGAGGCTCAGGAGGGGGGCCTCCTCAACCGGCCTCTTGGAGAGATCGAGCGACCTGTACCAGAAGATGTTTGGGGTAAGGGTAACCATGTAGCTCTTGGATATCGCTATGTCGTAGTACTTCCTCGCGGGCCCGATGAATGGGCCCTCCCTCTCGTAGGACTTTAAAATACCCTCGCGCTCCATTATCTTGAGGTGCTTGGCAACGGCCGTTGAAGAAACGCTCACCTTGCTGCTGAGAAAGCTGAAGTAACATTCGGTGCACGTGAGGTGGCTGAGTAGATCCCTCCTCACCCGGTTTCCGAGGATGTAAAATATGTCTGGCTCACTCATGCCCAACACCACCCAAACCTGTGACGCAAAGCTTATATAGTGGACATTTAACCTTAAGTTGCAAACTTTGGGATTCAGGCCCTGAATGAATGCGCGTTGATTATTATAAACCTTGAGGTGATTGGAATGGGACTGATAAGCGATGCCGACAAGAAGGTTATCAAGGAGGAGTTCTTTTCAAAGATTACGAAGCCAGTAAAGCTCATGGTCTTCATAGGAAAGGACCACTGCCAGTACTGCGAGCAGCTGAAGCAGCTTCTTGGAGAGCTCAGCGAGCTCACGGAGAGGCTGAGTTACGAGGTGGTTGACTTCGACACCGAGGAAGGAAAGAAGCTCGCAGGTCAGTACAGGATCGACCGCGCCCCCGCTGTGACGATAACTCAGGAAGGAAGAGACATGGGCGTCCGCTACTTCGGATTACCGGCTGGCCACGAGTTCGGGGCCTTCCTTGAGGACATCATTGACGTCAGCAACGGCTCCACGGACCTTATGCCCGAGACGAAGGAGGCCGTGAAGGCCATAAACAGGGACGTCAGAATACTCGTCTTCGTCACCCCGACCTGTCCCTACTGCCCCCTCGCGGTTAGGATGGTCCACAAGTTTGCCATTGAGAACACCCTCGCCGGCAGGGGCAAGGTTCTCGGCGACATGGTCGAGGCCATCGAGTACCCGGAGTGGGCCGACCAGTACAGCGTCATGGCCGTCCCGAAGATAGTAATCCAAGTTGAAGGGGATGACAGAATCCAGTTCGAGGGTGCCTACCCCGAGAAGATGTTCCTTGAGAAGCTCCTCGCGGCCCTCCAGTGACTTTTTCCCTTTTCGGTCTTCAACAAAGATATATAATGCATCGGCATAATTGATGTGGGGGAGTCCATGGGGCTGACCATTGACAGCATTGGTATAGAGCTCAGGGGCGAGCTTGAAGACGGCTTTGAAGAGGGGTTTAGGAGCCTTTTTGCCAGGCGGTACCTGCCGAGCGTCGGGGAGGAGGGGCTTGGAAAGCCAGATATAATCCTCGAACGTTTTAAAGGGGAATCGTTCAGGATCTTCAGCTCATCTTACGACCACGGGGGCATAGACCACTACAGGTTAGAGTCTCCCATTCCCTCCGCCTACGGCAACGAGGGGCCCGTATTCTTCCTTCTCCAGGCCGCCGCCAGGGCGGGTTTGAAGAAGGGGCGCATCTTCGTCACGGACTCTGTAAGCGTTGTGGCCGGCAACTCGGCGGTTCTCTTCGTGGGCTACCCCCATACGGGGAAGAGCACGGTCTCAGCCCTTGCCCTCTCCAAGGGACTCCCGGTTCTCAGCACGGAGAACACAGTGGTGGAGGTTAGGGAGAAAGGCCTCTACGTCGTGGGCGGCACGGACGTCCTCGTTTACGACCCCCGTATCGAGGGGGTGTACGATGTTAAGCTCGACTACGACGAAACAACGAGAAGCGGGTACAGGATAAAGGACCTCGGGGCACTTGACGAGCGCAAAAAGCTCCTTAAAAGGGGGGTTAAGATCGTCATGATGGTGGTTCTCCATTCGGCCTTCAACTGCATGGAGGCAAGCTTCTCCCGGGTTAAGGGGAGGAAGGTCAGAAAAACCCTCTGGTACTTCTCCACTGCCCTCATGAAGGGCCTCGACTACTACGAGCCGTATCCCCTGCATATGCCCATGAACGATACCATACTCAAAAACCTGGGGGCCTTCCTCGAAAGGGCCTCCGAGAACTACTCGGACAGGATGTTCGAGGCCTTTGGTAACCACCGTGCCGTTTTTGAGAGGGTCATCGAGATGGCGCTCTCGGAGGGGATTTAGGCCCGAAGGGCCAGGTTTTCAATTACCACAACATCGAGCCCCGCTTTCCTGAAGGTTCTCAGCGCGTCCTCAGGGGAGCAGACTATCGGCTCGCCGTGCATGTTGAAGCTGGTGTTCAGAACAGCTCCAAGTCCTGTCTTTTTATGGAATTCGGCAATTATTGAATAGTATCGGGGGTTGATTTCCCTCCTAACCGCCTGAGGCCTCGTCGTCCCATCAACGTGAACCACCGCCGGAGCGAGCTCCCTGAACTCGCCGCTCGCGGTATATGCCATTGTCATGAACTCGTTGGGTTCTCCCTTTAAGTCTTCGAGGTATTCGCCCGCCTTCTCCCAGAGGAGTGAGGGTGCGAAGGGCTGGAAGACGTCTCTCTTCAGGGCGATGTTGAGCTTTTCCTTAACACTCTCATCCCTCGGGTCAGCTAAAATCGAGCGGTTTCCTAAGGCTCTCGGCCCGAACTCCATCCTCCCCTGGAAGAGGCCAGCCAGCTTTCCCTCAACGAGGGCATCGGCGACGAAAGACGGAACGTCAACCTCCTCGTACTCAAGTCCCTCACTTCTTAGGAAGTCCTCCACGTAACCCTGTCCGTATTCCGGCCCGAGGTAAACGTTCTCAAGCTTAAATGGCCTCCATCTGTCGTCGAGCCTCTCAAACGTTGCCTTTACGAAAACCGCCGCTCCAAAGGCCAGACCACCGTCGTCCATAGCCGGAAAGACCCAGAGGTTGTCGTCCCCGAAAACGTGCCTTAAGATTGCGTTTGCCTTGACGTTCTGGGCGACTCCACCAGCGTAGGCCAGTCTCAGGCCCCTCTCCTTAAGTTTCAGGCCAAGCTCCTCAACTAACTTCTCAAGGTGGGCCTGCGCACTGGAGGCTATCTCCATCGCCTTCCTCTGGAGCTTTCCTTCGAGTTCGCCCTTCTTCAGCCTAAGTGCGATTTCCTTCGCGTGCCTCAGCGGAAACCTGAAGAACTCCGCCAGCTTTTTCGTCGCCTCGACGCCGATTACTCCAAGGTGGTTCTCAAAGCTCAGCCCGTTCAGCTCGATTATCGAGCTTAAATCGTAGGCTGGTTTTCCGTAGGCGGCTAAGCTCATGACCTTGCCCTCGTGTCTCATCGGTCTGAAGCCGAGCAGTTCCGTGACTGAAGCATAGAAGTCGCCGAGGGAGTCAACGTAGGTGCTCTGGGCTATCCTTATCATCTCACCGTTTCTGGCCACGTAGATAGAGGAGCTCAGCCCGTCGCCGGCGGCGTCTATGCTTACAGCGAGGGCATCCCTCCAGCCGCTCGTGTAGTAGGCGGAGGCGGAGTGAGCTAAGTGGTGCTCCACGAAGAGAACCTTTCTTTTGAACTCACTTCCAAAAATCGCCTTGAGGTTGACCTCAAGCTCTTTGAGGCGCGAGAGCTTCCTGAAAATCCCTGCAACGGCTATGACTTCAACGTCTTCCGGCTTTGCTTTGGCCATCTCAAGAACTTTCCTCACGCTAAGCCCTGGAAAACCGCGGTACTTCTTGATTCTGTTTAAGCGCTCCTCGTTAACTGCAAAAATCCTCTTGTTATCTATGAGAACGGCCCCGGCGTCGTGGCCGTCGTGGATTCCGAGTATCATGGGAGCGCCTCCATATCCCTTAAATCCCAAGCCAGGGTTTCTTCTCTCAACTTCTCCTTTCCCTCTATTCTTCTCGCCACGAATCCGAAATATAGCTTCCAGCCTTCCAGACCAAGGAGTCCCGATTTTCTGATGAGCTCCCGGGTTATCCTCTTTGCCTCTCCCATCCCAATGTCCTTCCACTTCACCTCAACGAGGAGGGCCTTTTTCTCGACCTCGTCAAGGACGACTAGGTCTATTTCCTCACCCTTTCTCCACCACCTTCCCGCCTTAGTTGGCTTCAGTGGTAACTCCTTGTTCCTCAGGATGAACTGTTTCGCAACGTCCTCAAAGACCCTACCAACGTGCTCGTCCAAATCCTTCATTACTAACCTCGTGAGCATCTCCCCGTTTCCAGTCTCTATTAGGTCGGCGTTTGGGTGAACGTACCTGAACCAGAAGGCAAAGTACGGGTCGTTGATGTAATACCTTCCTTTCCTGCTCTTCCTGCTTTCCGTTACCGGAACCTCGCGCCTTACTATGCCGAGGTCAACCAGCACGGAGAGGTACTTTCCGGAGGTGGCTCGCTCTATTCCCGTTTCGTTCATTATCTCGCCGATTGTTGTCTTTCCCCTAGCTATGGCTTCGAGTACTGCAAAATAGAGCCTTGGCCTGTCCAGTTCCTCCCTGAGTATGAACTCCGCATCGCCGTAGAGAAGGCTGTCCTGCCTGAAGTAGTTCTCGGTCAGGTTCTCCTCTAAGGTTAGACCTTCCTCGAACTCAAGGAGGTACGCTGGAGTCCCTCCGAGTACGGAGTACACCCTCACAAAGTCCTCTATGGGGGTTTTTGGAAAGAACTTTCTAGCGTTAAAGAAGTCGAGGGGAGTCATCTTCAGCTGGCCGGTTCTCCTTCCGTAGATGGGACTTTTGTAACCGAGGAGTTCTTCCATCATCGAAATGCTTGAACCACTGATTATGAGGTACAGCTTTCCCTCTGAGAGCGGCCCGTCCCAGTATTCCTGGAGGATTGATGGCAGTTCCTTCCTCGATAGTACCAGGTATGGAAACTCGTCTATGGCAACTATCAGACGTTTCTCCTGACTCTTCTGGGCGAGGTACTCAAAGAAAGCGTCCCAGCTCTTGAATGGGTTCTTGAGGAGGACTTTATCGTTAAAATAGAGGGCTATCCTCTCCGAGAAGCGCCTGAGGTTCTCAAGGTCGCTCGTTTCCCTAGCTAAGAGGTATATTCCACCGTGTCTCCTTATGAACTCCGTTATCAGAGCTGTCTTTCCGACCCTTCTCCTGCCGTAGATTACTATGAACTCGCCCCTGTCGCTCTTAAGCCTCTTTTCAAGGAGCCCTAACTCCCGCTCCCTGTCGATGAACTTCCGAATCAATTTACCCACCAGTAATTTACTCTGGAGTAAATTACTTAAAAGTATATTGTTGGGAAAGAGGAATCAGTAAGTCCTCGCGAACCTCGCTATGAACTTCGCCTCCCTTCCGCAAACAGGGCACTTCTTCCCCTCGGGAGCTTTGGCAGTCTCAAGCGGGTAGGGAATCCCGAGCATCTTCGCGTCGAGCTCTTCCTCCATCTTCAGGCCGCACTCTTCGCTTCCGCACCAGGGAATCTCCACTATTCCGCGCCTGTCCTCGAAGACCTCTTTAGCTTCTTCAATAGTGTCGACGCGCTTGATGTGGCTCTCAAGGAGCTCTTTAGCGCGGTTGTGGAGGTTCTCCATTATCCCGTCGAGGGTCGCTCTCACTGCCTCAACGAGCCCGTCCCTCTCAACGACCTCCTTTGTGAGCGTATCGCGCCTCGCTATAACTGCCTTTCCGCCCTCAACGTCCCTCGGGCCAACCTCTATTCTCACCGGAACGCCCTTCAGCTCCCAGTCGTAGTACTTTCTGCCCGGCCTTATGTCCCTCTCATCCACGTGGACGCGGATTCCGGCGTTTCTGAGTTCTTCCGCTATTTCCCTCGCGTAGGCAAAGACGTCAACCTTTGCGTCCTTCTTCGGGATGGGAACGATTACCACCTGTATCGGCGCTATCGTCGGGGGCAGGATGAGACCGTTGTCGTCGCCGTGTATCCCGATCACAGCGGCCAAAAGGCGCTCGCTCATTCCAAAGGTCGTCTGGTGGACGTACTCATGGTCTCCCGTCTCGGTCTCGTACTGTATGTTGTACGCCCTTGAGAAGTTCTGCCGGTAGTTGTGCATAGTCCCTATCTGGAGCGTCCTTCCGTCGGGCATCATGACCTCTGCGCCCAGGGAGTAGTATGCCCCGGGGAACTTGTCCCACTCGGGCCTCTTTGAGACTATGTATGGCAGGGCGAGGAACTTCGCAAGCCTGTCGAATATCTCAAGGTCTTCCCTTATCTGTCTCTCGGCGTCCTCGTAGCTGTCGTGGGCGGTGTGGGCCTCGAAAAACCTGCTTATCTCCCTGACGCGGATTAACGGTCTGGTATGCTTGGTCTCGTAGCGGTAGACGTTGACTATCTGGTAGACCTTGAAGGGCAAATCTGCGTGCGACCTTATCCAGAGGGAGAACATGGAGTACATAGCGGTCTCGCTCGTTGGCCTGAGGATGAGCCTTATGTCGAGTGGGTCTAAACCGGCGTGGGTGATCCAGTAGACCTCACCTTCAAAACCCTTTATGTGCTCGGCCTCCTTCTGGAACTCGCTCTCGGGGATTAAAGCTGGAAAGAGAACCTCGTCATGACCAGTCTTGGCCATCTCACCATGGATGAACCTCTCTATGTTGCGCATGATTTTAAGCCCGTAGGGGAGCCATATGTTCATCCCCTTGACCGGGTAGCGCTTGTCCTGTATCCCAGCCGTCTCTATAACCTCGTTGTACCACTCGCTGAACTCCTTGCTCCACCTTTCCCTCTTCACCCTGCCCATGCCGACCACCTTAGCCGTTGGACGTGAAAGCCGTTTATTAACTTTTTCCAGCCGGAAGATGGAAGGGAAAAAGCCCTAAAACTTGAGAACCCTGGCAAGGACTATCAGGGGATCCCAGACCGGCGCGAAGGGTGGGGCGTAGGCCAAATCAGTGAAGAAAGCGTCTCTTGTCGTGAAGCCGGCCATGAGCATCGCTGCTGCCGTGTCCACCCTCGGCAGTACCCCCGAGCCGACAGCCTGGACTCCGAGGAGCCTGTTCGTCTCGTTGTCAACGACCCCCTTCAGCCATATTGGTCTCGCCCCCGGGTAGTAGTGGGGCCTTGTGGTGGCTTTGATGAAGGCGGTTCTGACGTCGTAGCCTTCCCTAATTGCCTCGGCCTCGGTGAGGCCGGTCTTTCCGATCTCGACGTCAAAAAACTTCGTCACGCTCGTTCCGAGCACCCCGGGGAAGGATATCTCTCTCCCGGCTATGTTGCTTCCGGCCACGTAGCCCATCTTGTTTCCTGCAGGAGCAAGAGGGATCCAGACGCGCCTCCCGGTTATGATGTGCTTTGTTTCCGCGACGTCGCCTGCTGCGTAAACGTTTTCCACACTGGTCTGCATCCTCTCGTTCGTCCAGATGGCGCCTGTCTCCCCTATCCTGACGCCGATCCCCTTTGCGAGTTCGATGTTGGGCCTTATTCCAGTGGTCACCACCACCAGGTCGGCCCGGTACTCATCCGCGTCGGTGACGACTTTCTCTACCCTATCCTTCCCCTCGATGCGGAGGGTTATCTCCTCGGTCCTAAGGTTCAGCTTCTTCCTCATCTCCCCCTCAAGGACGTCCGTGATCTCCCTGTCGAAGGCTTTCTGCATAACCCTCGGGTTCCTCTCTATGAGGGTTACCCCCTTTCCCTGGGCTGCGAAGGCCTCGGCCATCTCGACCCCTATGTAGCCGCCGCCGATGATAACGACGTCCTCAACTGGGTTCTTCTCAAGGTAAGCCCTCATCGCAACCGCATCCGGGGGAAGGTCGGCCGTGAAGACACCGGGGAGGTCAATTCCCTCTATCGGGGGGACCCTGGGGGAGGCGCCGTTGGCGAAGAGGAGGTAGTCCCACCCGTAAGTTTTCTCGCCGTCTTCTTCACGAACCCTGACGGTTCCCTGATCCACTTCAATTACCTCCGCCCTGAGATGGAGATCTATGCCGCGCTTCTTGATGAATACCTCTGGCGGGTAGTGCATGAGCTTCTCCTTCTCCGCTATTCCTTCGACCACGTACGGGATCCCGCAGGGCGCATGGCTGACCCACTCAGTTGCCTCGAAGACCTTGACGTCCCACTCGGGCCTCATCTTCTTTACCCTGGAGGCGGCGCTCATCCCGGCCGCCCCACCGCCTACGATAACCACTGTCTTCCTCATCCCCATCACAACCCCAGAATTGCTCACTCAGGTCTTCCTCAGGATGATGTCGTAAGTGTTCTCCCCCTTCATGACGCTGAGCACGAGGCTCTTGTCGTAGTCTATGAACTTCGCCCCGGCAAGTGTGTATCCTTCCTTCTCTAAGAACTCCTTTGCCTTGAGCCCCAAATCCCCAAAGAGCTCCGCCGCGAGGGTTGCAAGGCTCGGCTCCTCAACCTTGAGCTCGGTGTGGTACCTCTTGGCGAGTTCGAACACATCCTCCACCATCTTGAACCACCGTTCTCAGTTGCCCCCATCTCTTAAAAACCTCGCCGTTGTCGGGGGCACTCGCAAACATTTTTATTCCCTTACCCCATACCCATCCATCGGCTGGAGGTGAGACGATGGCGGGATTAAAGTTCTGTCCCAAATGCGGCACTCTCATGCGTCCCGACAGGAAAAGGGGCGTTTGGGTATGTCCCAACTGCGGTTACGAGGAGCCCATAACCGATGAAGACAAAAAGAAGACGAGGATAACCCAGAAGGTAGAGCACAGACCTGACGAGGGCGTCGTTATCGTCGATCAGGAGGTGGAAACCCTGCCAACCACAAGGGTTTACTGCCCCAAGTGCGGCGAGGTCGTCGAAGCCTACTGGTGGGAGGTTCAGACGAGGGCCGGCGATGAGCCAAGCACCATATTCTACAAGTGCAAAAAGTGCGGCTACGTCTGGAGGTCATACGAGTGAACGATATGGCCCTTAAGACCGCTGAAAAACTGCTCCAAAAGGCTCTGAAGGAGCTTGATGAGGCGTACCTGAGGCTTCCGGATGTTGACAACGGAAAAGCTTATTTATTCCGCGGAAAAGAGAGGGTTAGGCTTGCACTTGAAATACTTGAGAAGGGGGTATAAAAATGCCGTTTGAGATCGTTTTTGACGGGGCGAAGGAGTTTGCAGACCTGATAGCGACCGCGAGCAACCTCATTGACGAGGCCGCGTTTAAGGTGACGGAGGAAGGGATATCAATGAGGGCAATGGACCCGAGCAGGGTCGTGCTCATCGACCTGAACCTCCCCGAGACCGTGTTCTCAAAGTACGATGTTGAGGAAGCCGAGACCATCGGAATCAACATGGATCACTTCAAGAAGATACTCAAAAGGGGCAAGGGCAAGGACACCCTAATCCTGAAGAAGGGCGAGGAAAACTTCCTCGAAATAACCTTCGAGGGGACCGCGAAGAGAACCTTCCGGCTTCCGCTGATAGACGTCGAGGAGCTCGAACTTGATCTCCCCGAACTCCCGTTCACAGCCAAAGTGGTTCTCCTCGGTGAGGTTCTAAAGGAGGCCATCAAAGACGCCTCCCTCGTCAGCGATGCACTGAAGTTCATAGCGAAGGAAGGCGAGTTCACCATGAGGGCGGAGGGGGAGACTAACGAGGTTGAGATAAAGCTCACCTTAGAGGACGAGGGACTCCTTGACCTCGAGGTTGAGGAGGAGACCAAGAGCGCGTACGGCATCAGCTACCTCGCGGACATGGTCAAAGGCATCGGTAAGGCCGACGAGGTAACGGTCCGCTTCGGCAACGAAATGCCTCTCCAGATGGAGTACTACATAAGGGACGAGGGCAGGCTGGTGTTCCTACTCGCTCCCCGCGTTGAGGAGTGACCCCCCTTTTCCCTTTTTGGGTGGTTGGGATGGACATCGTAAAGCTCAGGGAGATGCTTGAAGCGGAGCTTTCCCGAGCTGAGCTTGCGGACGTCGACGCCTCGTTCTATGAAGACCTAAGTAGCTTCCTAAAGGCCCTCAAACTCAGTGCGGAGGCCTCAAGGGAGAGGGGGGAGGAGGTAGAGGAGCGCCTTTACACCGAGCAGCTTAGAATAGCGGAGTGGCTGGTTAGGGAGATGCTCCGGGCCAGGCTCCACAAGCTGGTTGACATGGTTTTCAGCGGCCCGGCCAGTCAAGGGGAACTCATCGGGCCGGAGAGGAAGCTCTTCGTGATACTGAACTCCTTCGTTGAGGGGAAGGGGCTGGATAACTTGGAGACGGAGGTTCCTTCAGAACCATCGCCACTAAAACGCGAGGGAGAGATGGTCAGAGAAACGAAAACCCCGGTGAGAGAAGCTTACATTATCGAGGAGGATGTTCCAGCTGTTATAGACGAGGAATTCAACGAATACGGGCCCTTCAGGGCCGGAGACCTCTCGGTCCTGCCGGAGAAGATAGGTAAGATACTCGTCGCAAGGGGCCTCGCTAAGAGGGTCAAGATTTCATTTTAAAAGTTTCGGGAAAACAAAAAAGAAGGAAGGGTTCACTCAGAGAACTTCTCAAGGAACACCTCTACTATGGTGTTCGCCCTCTTCTGGAGCAGGTAAGCCTTCTTCATGTAGTACGTGGCCCTCTGGATGTTCGTGGAGGACAGGTCCTCAGCCTTCTCGTAGTACTCGTGCGCCTTGCTCGTGTAGAGGCCTGTGACCTTGCTCAGGATGGTGAAGTAAACGCTCGGGAGGGCCTGCTGGGCCTCCTGCATGACGGAGTAGTAGTGGGAGAGGGCGGCCTGGTAGAGCTGGAGGTAGTAGTTGTACTCAACCATGTGGTCGAGGTCTGAGAGGGTGTATGTCCTCTGGGTGTCCTGGTAGTCGTTGTTCATGACACTTATCCTTAGGACGTCGCCGAGGCTCTTTGGAGTGTAGTAGAACTCAACGATTCCATCGTCGGTGTAAAGTACGTTGCCGTTAACCACGACCTTCGTCTCACCGCTGACCGGCTTCATGCTCTGGGCGTCGAAAGCAATTACCTCTATCTTGACGGGCTGGCCGATGGTTATGGGTCCCTCCGGCATGGCGTAGACGATCATCTTCGGCAGGCCGATCTGGACTATTATCGGCGAGTAGTCGAGAATCTGGCCCGTTGCCTCGTCCTTGACGGCGACGACACCGAGGTAGGTTCCGCTGCCGTAGGCTTTGATGTTGAGGTAGGTCGAGGACACCTGGTTCCGCGGCAGGAGGACGCTGCTCGGGGCCACCATCACGTCTCCGTTGTCCCTCAGGATCTGGTAGTAGAAGAGGTAGCTGATCGGGTTGTAGCCAACCGTGTCGTAGCCGTAGACCGCTATGAGGTAGTAGCCCTGATCCGGCATGAACTTCTCGAAGGACTCATAGGCGGTCGGTCCGATCTGGTTAGTGTAAACCCTGTAGTGGGCGCTCTTTCCGTTGAGGAAGTTGATGAGGTCCTGGTAGGTCGGGAAGTAGAACACGTAGAGATCAAGATCGGCGTTCGGATCCTCTGGGTTGGTTATGCCGACCTTCATGTAGTAGTCCTTGTCCGTTATGTGTATCACTCCGATGACATCCCAGGAGTCCTGGCTGACGTTCCTCTCCATGGCGTAGACCTTGTCAAGGCTGCCAAGCCCAAGGCCGTAGACCTTGCCCATTATGCTCTGGTAGTTGTTGTTCTTGATGTTGATGAGGGTGTGTATCGTTCCCGGTGAAGACCTGTCAATGTGGATCCTCTGCGGGGAGATCGTAACCGATGAGATCTGGGCGCTTATGCTGTAGTGGGACTCGTTGTAACCGGTAAATGCCTCTGTAAAGGTGCTTGTATAGGCCGTTATCTCCCAGGTTCCGGGCTCGGGATCCTTGATGACCCAGGTGTACTCAGGGGTAGCGGGGCCGACGAACCAGTAGCCGGGCACGTAAGCGGCAACAACCTCGCCGTCGGGCTTGGCTATCATGAGGGTGGTTCTGCCCATGGCGGTTCCGTTGATGTCGCGCGGAACCTTGAGGGTAACGCGGAACTCCTTGGTTCCGGATGGAATCTGGAAGAAGTAGTGCTTGGCAACGCCTGGAAGAGCGGTGTCGCTCAGGGAGGCGTGGTTCTCGCCGTGGAAGTTCAGCGGGAGGTCAACTATGACGGGGATGAAGCCGTCGATGTAGCTCGTCTCCGGGTCGTCTATGTAGACGAAGCCGACGTAGATGTGGCCTGGCTTGAGCTTGGAGTAGTCTATCTGGATGGAGAACGATCCGAGGACGTTGCCTCCGGCCAAGACATTGTTCTTACTCGGTATAATCCAGCTTGCACTGGTGCTTATGCTATACATCTTAGGTGAGTCCGTGTACCAGAGGCCGTTCATCTGGGTGTAGTTCATCGGGTAGAAGTAGAGCGGGACGCTCTCCGGGAACTCGTTCCTTATGTAGACTCCGCGGTAGAGGTACGGCAGTCCAAAGACCCCGTGGAAGTAGCTGTTGAACTCGACGTAAGCAGGGCTGAGGGGTATCTTCTTCTTGCCTAAGACGTCCCTGAAGCCGGTGAAGGTGGTTCCGCCGTAGATGTAGGTCGTCGTCTCGTTGCTTAAGTTCTTAAAGACCTCTATGGCCTTGTCGATCTGTATGAGACCGAAGCCCTGATCAACGGGGGTGGCCTCCTGGACGGGGAGGGCGCTCATCTCAAGTGCGCGCCTTATCATGAGCGGGTTGTAGTTCAGGCCGTGGGCCTTTGCGTAGCTTATTATGACCGCCGCGGCGCCGCTGACGTGCGGGGTTGCCATCGAAGTTCCGTCCCAGATTCCGTAGTACATGTAGGGATCGCCGTAGAGCACCGTGTACCAGAGCGGGAGGCTTGAGAAGATGAACTCACCGGGCGCGATAACATCAGGTTCGAGGAGGCCGTCCATCCTCGGGCCCCTGCTTGAGAAGCTCGTCACGGTGTCGGCAACACCGTTGACGCCGTAGAAGATCTGCCAGCGGAGGCTTGAGCGGTAGGCGCCGACCGTTATCGCGAGGTCGCTGTCACCGGGTGAGCCGACGGTGTTGGTCGTCGGACCATCGTTTCCGGCGGCGATTGCAAAGGTGACACCGAAGTAGTCGGTTATCAGGTTGACGTAGAAGATGGTGGGATCCTCAAGGCCATCGTTGTAGGTTGCGAGGCCTCCAAGGGACATGCTTATGACGTCCGCGCCGTGGAGTGCTGCGTAGAACATTCCGTTGATGATCCAGCTTATCCTTCCGAAGCCGGCTTCCCCGGGAAGTACTTTTACTTCCATTAACTGGGCGTTGGGGGCTATTCCATAAGCGGGGTGCCCGCCGGTGAAGGTCCCGTTGAAGACCGGGTCGTTCGGGAGGGGAACGCCGGCTATTGTTCCGCTGACGTGGGTCCCGTGGCCAAAGCTGTCCCACATGAACATCGCGTAGCCAACGCCCTGGCCGTAGTAGATCGGTATGGGGTAGTTCTCGGTATTGTTCATGTCCCCGATGTGGACCCTCGCGAGAGCAACGTCAACCTTTGTGGTCGGTATCTGGACGTAGTCACCAGTCTCGTCGTAGAGTGTCATCGGCTGGTCGTCGGTGAAGTTGTTGTCGAGGTTGAAATCAACGTACGTAACGAGATTCCCGCTCTCGTTCACCACTAAAACTGGGTAGACGTCCTTAAGGTCTCCGAACAAACCGAGCCCATAGGGGTCGTTCGGGGTCCCATTGAAGTTGTTCAGGTCAAAGTACCTCTCGGGGAGGAGACCGAGGTAGTACTCGCTTCCGGTTATGTTGCCAACATAGTAAGTGCCCATCGTGTAGTTGGTGAAATATTTGTGGCCGTAATAGGGAGCGTAGATGCCCCAGTAAACCGGGACGGTCATGTTGACGGTTATGTAGCCGTCGTAGGTCTCGTTGGTGCCGTAGTAGAGCTGGGCTATCCCAGCGTCGCTCGCATCGTAGACGTCTATGATCTTCTTCCTCCCGTCGAGGGTTCTCTGGAGGAAGGGATGCCCGACGTCAACGCCGGTGTCGAGAACCGCAACGGTTACGTTGTTACCGAGGGCTCCGTACTCGTTCCAGGCGCTGTAAGCGCCGGTGGTGTATATGCTCAGGAACATGTCCGGGGCCACCGAGAACCTCTGGGGGAGCTTCCGGGGCGGCTTAAGGTTGGGCTCCACGACAGGCTTTGAGAGCTTGACGGTTCTGTCCTTCCATATCGCGAGTATGCCCTTTATGTTCTTGAGCTTCTGAAGGTTGTCCTTCGGTATGGTGACAACTATGAACTGATACTGGGGTTTGCTTATCGGGTCGATCCTTCCTATCTTGGAGAGGGCCTTGAACACTTCGTTTGCCCTGTCCTTGGTGGGCGCAACGATGAGCCTCACTTCTTTCTCGTTGCTCTGGAGGAGCTGATTGATCTCCTTGTTCACGGGCATTATCTTGGGGCTCGAAGCCGGACTCAGGTTATAGGTATTGGACGCGCTCACCTTGGGCATTGCGGTCACTGGAACTACTGCCAGGGCCATAATCAAAACAACCAAGGCACTGAGGGCTTTTTTGTTCATAATCTGAGACACCTCCATTCAGGTATGTGCAATGGTGTATACACCTAAGGGATTATTAAATTTTCCGATTGTGCCAATGCTGTTCCTCGAAAAAAATCGATTTTGAAGGTTTCCAAGAGAATAGCGTACTATTATTTCACCATACAAAAATAATCCATAGGACTTAAAGATACTCCAACGTCCCTGATAATCCATTGAGGAACCATGTCAAACAGAACTCCAATTAGATACATTTATGCAGTGAAAGGAGAGCTTTTAGGATTGATTCAACCTGAAGCCATTATGCCCACGGCTCCGACCCGGGTACGGCCTTTTCCCAGCCTTTTCAGTTAATTTTAAATAGGGTTTGCTTATATCACCAGCGGTAAGTACTTTCGAGGAGGTAAGCGCCATGAGTGAATACAGGTTTATAAGATGGTTTGAGGAGCTCGGAAAGGGCGACGTTCCCCTCGTCGGCGGTAAGGGCGCCAACCTCGGCGAACTCACAAACGCCGGCATACCGGTTCCACCCGGGTTCTGCGTTACAGCGGAAGCGTACAAGTACTTCGTCAACAACGTTAAGGTCTCCAAAGAACAGATAAAGGAACTCTTGGGAGAGAAGGCCGAGACCGGTGTTCTCGCTGAAATACTCGCAAACGCCCCCGAGGAGGAGAGAACCCTCCAGGACTGGATAATGGACATAGTGAGCAGGACTAACGTTGACGACAGCAGGGAGCTCCTCGACAACACCGCCCTGATAAGGGAGCTCATAGACAGCATGCCAATGCCAGAGGAGATAGCCAGCGAGGTTCTCGACGCGTACCACAAACTCTGCCAGCGCTTCAACAAGAAGCCAGAGGAAGGCGAGTTCATATACGTTGCCGTCCGCTCCTCAGCCACTGCAGAGGACCTCCCCGAGGCAAGCTTCGCCGGCCAGCAGGAGACATACCTCGACGTTTACGGCGATGACGACCTCCTTGAGAACGTTCGGAAGTGCTGGGCCAGCCTCTGGACCGCTCGCGCTACATTCTACAGGGCCAAGCAGGGCTTTGATCACAGGAAGGTCTACCTATCGGCGGTAGTTCAGAAGATGGTCAACAGCAAGACGAGTGGCGTCATGTTCACGGCAAACCCCGTCACCAACGACAGGAACGAGATCATGATCAACGCCGCCTGGGGCCTCGGTGAGGCTGTAGTCAGCGGCGCCGTTACCCCCGACGAGTACATCGTCGAGAAGGGCACCTGGAAGATCAAGGAGAAGTACATTGCAAAGAAGGAGGTCATGTACGTCCGCAATCCAGAGACCGGCAAGGGGACCGTTCTCGTCAAGGTGGCCGACTACCTTGGTCCGGAGTGGGTTGAGAAGCAGGCTCTGACGGACGAGCAGATTGTCGAGGTTGCTAAGATGGGCGCGAGGATAGAGGAGCACTACCAGTACCCGCAGGACATTGAGTGGGCTTACGATGCCGACGACGGCAAACTCTACATCGTCCAGAGCAGGCCGATAACCACCCTCAAGGAGACCAGAACCGAGGAGGCCGAGGAGGTCACCGAGGAGATGGAGGTCATCCTCAAGGGTCTCGGTGCCTCACCTGGAATTGGCGCCGGTAAGGTCGTCATAGTCCTCGACGTCAACGACATTGACAAGGTCAAGGAAGGGGACGTCCTCGTAACCACGATGACCAATCCCGACATGGTTCCGGCAATGAAGAGGGCTTCAGCGATAGTTACCGACGAGGGCGGAAGAACCTGCCACGCGGCCATAGTTGGAAGGGAGCTCGGCATACCGACGGTAGTCGGAACCAAAGAGGCAACCAAGAAGCTCAAGGACGGCATGCTCGTCACCGTTGACGGAACGAGGGGTGTCGTCTATAAGGGCATAGTCAAGAGCCTCGTCAAGAAGGAGGAGGAAGAGAAAGCAGCCGCCGGTCAGGTTGTGGTTGCAGGTGCCCCGCTCATAACTGCCACAGAGGTCAAGGTCAACGTCTCGATGCCGGAGATAGCGGAGCGCGCTGCTGCAACCGGTGCAGACGGCGTAGGCCTCCTCAGGGCAGAGCACATGATACTCAGCATAGGCGCCCACCCGGTCAAGTTCATCAAAGAGGGCAGGGAGGAGGAGCTCGTTGAGGTCCTCGCCAACGGCATAAGGAAGGTTGCAGAAGCCTTCTATCCAAGGCGTGTCTGGTACAGAACCCTCGACGCCCCAACCAACGAGTTCCGTGAGCTCCCCGGTGGAGAGGACGAGCCTATCGAGAGGAACCCGATGCTCGGCTGGCGCGGAATAAGAAGGGGCCTCGACCAGCCGGAGCTCCTCAGGGCGGAGTTCAAGGCCATCAAGAAGCTCGTTGATGAAGGATACGACAACCTCGGTGTCATGCTCCCGCTCGTCAGCCACCCGGAGCAGGTCAGGAAGGCCAAGGAGATAGCACTCTCAGTCGGCCTCGTCCCGCACAAGGACGTCGAGTGGGGCGTCATGGTCGAGACCCCCGCGAGCGCGATAATCATCGAGGAGCTCATAAAGGAGGGCCTCGACTTCATAAGCTTCGGCACCAACGACCTCACCCAGTACACCCTCGCCATCGACAGGGACAACGAGCGCGTCTTCAAGCTCTACGACGAGACCCACCCG
>WAKU01000105.1 GCA_015523195.1 Thermococcus sp. | reverse complement strand
CTTTAGGAACTGATTTTAAGCTCCTCTCAGTCCTTTCCGTTTTCAAGTGCCTCCTTCTCAAGGGCTTCAATCTCCTCCGGGCTTTCACCGGATTCCTCTTCGACGAGCTTTGCCTTGAGCTTCAGGAGTTCTTTCTCCATCTCATCTAGGCGCTTCTTCATCTCGCGTACCTCATAGAGGAGGACGTTTATCGGATCAGCCTCCATCACTCTCACCGTCACCGTTTGGATATTGGAACGAAGGTTAATTACCTTTCCGCTCACCTCATCCACTTACGGGCTCAAAAAATAGTGGGTAAAACCTCAAGGCTCCACGACAGTTCCGCCGTGCTTCCCCCTCACGACGTCGAAGAGGTGGTATGCATCTTTTTTGCCCACGATGTAGGTCTTTATCCGTCCGCGCTGGATGAACTTCGGGGCTAAGGCATCAACGACTCCACTTCCACCAGCCTTGCTCTCGGCCTCCATTGCTATCTCCACCAGCTGTTCGGGCGTTACCCTGTCGAGCTTCCTCGCGTTCGGGTTCTTCCTCGGGTCGGAGTCGTAAACGCCGTCAACGTTGGTGACGACAACTAAGAGGTCGGCCTGGAGGTACTCGGCGAGCAGCGTTGCCACCGCGTCAGTCGTGTGGCCCGGGTGGGTTCCGCCCATTATCGGTATCTTCTTGAGCTGTATCACTTCCCAGGCCTTACGGAAGTCTTGAATGACGAAGGGGTAGGCTTTTTCCCCGAGGGCAGCTATGAGGAGCATCGCGTTGGCACGGGTGATGTGTATCCCGATGTAGTCCTTGAAGGTCTCGTTGGGGGTGAAGGTCTTCGCCGCCTTGATGTACTTCCTTGAAACCTTCCCGCCGCCCACGACGACCGCAACCTCGTGATCCTCGCTTATTTTGATGAGCTCGTAGGAAAGGGCCCTGATAAACTCTATGTCCGGGTCTTCGGGAACGAGAACCGAGCCGCCTATGTCGAAGACTATCCTCATGATGACCCTCACGGTGGTAATCTAAGGGGCTTTATAACCTTTTCTTGCCTGATACATGGAAATAATGGGGAACGGTTCATCCTATCTGGAATGCGCTCGTGCGGAGTTCGCCGCGCTCGAAGCGGTACGGATCGTACCAGTCCCAGTCGAGGGGAACTTTAGAGCGACCCTTAGCGATTAGCTCGGCAATCGCCCGGGCAACCGCGGGGGCCATCATGAACCCGTGGCCGGAAAAGCCAGCGGCAATGTAGAAGTTCTCGAGCAGCTTACCTATGGCCGGGTTGCTATCAGGTGTCTTCGCGTAGAAACCCGCCCACTGCCTGATAACGTGGGCGTACCTCAGCGGAGGGGCTATCATCAGGGCGTACCTCAAAACTCCGCGCAGGAAGTCGTAGGTCGGCTCGACGTCATCGAGACTTTTGGCCTCGTGCTCTATCCCGGCGCCGCAGATTATCCCGCCGTCCTCGCCGTCCTGGATTATGTAGGCGTCGTTCCAGCTCGGCGGACAGACCAGCGGTTCCGCCTGACCTCTCTCCAGAGGCTCCGTCTTGACGAGCTGATGCTTGCAGGCCTTTATCGGCACAATATCGCGCTTTAAGCCGGCCATCTCGTTGATTACCGGCGCCCAGGCGTTGGTCGCGTTCAGAACGGCGTCAACCTTAACCCTCTCCACCTTCCCTCTGCTCCTGAACTTCACAGCGGTTATCTCATCCCCCTCGCGTTCGAGGCCGACAACCTCCACCTGCTCCCTCGCGTCAACGCCCATCTCCTTAGCCCGGAAGAGGTAGGCGAAGAGAGTCTTGAACGGGTTCGCCTTCCCGTCCTTAGGGTTCCAGGCTCCAGCAAGGAAGGGCTCGGTGTTGAGGATCAGGACTATCTCCTTCGCTTCATCCATGTCAATTAGCCTCGTCGGAACCCCAAAGCGGTTCTGGAGCTTTATGTTGGCCTTAAAGGCCTCGACCTCCTCTTCGCTGGTCGCGAGAAAGAGGTAGCCCGTCTGCCTGAAGTTTATGTCAAAGCCGAGCTCCTCCTCAAGCTTCTCCCAGCGTTCGATCGAGTACTTCATGAGCCTTATGTTCGCCTCGTCCGTGAACTGGGCACGGATTCCGGTGGCGCATCGAAAGGTCGAGCCCGAGCCGAAGTAGCTCTTCTCGAAGAGCACAACATCCTCCCCGAGCTTCGCCAGCTCGTAGGCTGTGGCAACGCCGACGATTCCCCCACCGATTATCGCGACCTTACTCATCATCACCACCAGCCAATACGCCGGCACGAACCGGTCTTACCGGAACCCTCGCCCTGGGAAGAGGAATGTCCTCCGGTTTCCTCCCGGTCTTCCTCGCGAGGATCGAGATGACGATGGGCATGCACGTCCTCCCCTGACAGGGGCCCATACCGACGCGGAGGAGCCTCTTGATCTCCTCGATGTCGGTAACGCCAGAATCTATGAGTTCTTCAATCTCCTCGGCGGTGACGTCGTTACAGCGGCAGACGATTACCATTCCGTCACTCATTCTCTCACCACCACATCCCTTTCTGACGAAAGCGCTGGCGGAAAAGTTTCCACTCTACAACCCGCTCCGGTGGGTGTGAGAGCGTGACTCAATGCCTTTCTTTGAGTGTTCGCACTTGGAATGCGCCCTTCGGGCGCGGTTAGACCGCGAACCTCCCTGAAATCTTCGCTTCCCAATGGCTCTCCTGTCCAAATACGCTGGATTTTCATTCTCTCACCACCTTAACCGCCCTGACGTCCCACGCGAGCTCGATAGGAACCTCAACGGTGATTATCGGCGTGTCCCCCTTGGTTTTCTCCCTCGGAACGACGGTGAGCACCTTTCCCCTCCCGACTGGCTCTCCGATGCGGTTGAGGAGAACCACTTCCCCACCCCTTTCCGGGAGAGGAAGGAGCTCGTGGGGCATCGTTATCCTCGCCCTGTCTCCGACGTACTGAATCATAAAGAAGGCCAGGCCGGGGCAGACCTGGACGCAGAGGGAACAGCCTATGCACCTCTCGTAGTCCACTACGGGTATGTCGTTGGGCGTTGGCATTCTTATCGCTTTTGTCGGGCATACTTCCCTGCAGGGTGCACAGGGGATCTCCTGCGGACACTCCGGAACCGCCACGGGCCTCTGGCGGAGCCTCTCCTCGCTCGGCTTCGGGATTATTGAGAAGAGCTCCTCGGGAGTTATGTAGCCCCTCTGAAGGTAAGGAGGAACCTCAGGCATTCCCACCGACCTCCGAAAGGAGCTTCCTTATCCCCTCGGCAACGCGCCTTCCGAAGGGCCCGGAGCGGAACTCCTCAAGGTCGCGCTGGGCCCTCTCTATCTCCTTCACCCAGCTCTCATCGGCTATGCCAAGTCTTAGAGCCGCTGCTGTCCCAGCTATCTTGCCTTCGAGCATTGCCGTCGTTGCCTCCTCTATTCCTGCAGAATCGCCGGCGACGAAGATTCCCCTGACCGTTGTTTCCATCCACTCATCGCGAACCGCGACGTGGCCCCCGAGCTCCCTGATGAACTTTATCTGGCAACCCACCTGCTGGAGGAGCTCTATGCTCGGCCTCAGCCCAACGGCGAGGGCTATCACGTCCACATCGAAGACCTTCTCCGTTCCCGGAATCGGCCTCCAGTTGTCGTCGAGCTTCGCAACCACCGCCCTCTCGACGGTCTCTTTTCCCTCCGCGCGCAGAATAGTGTGCCTCGTGAGGATTGGAACTCCGAGGCGCCTCACCTTGGCAGCATGCACGAAGTAGCCCCCAATTTTGGGCATCGCCTCTACTATGGCCTTCACCTCAACCCCAGCCTGTATGAGCTGATAGGCTAAGATAAGCCCCACGTTCCCGGCGCCGACTATCAGAACCCTCTCCCCGGGCTTTACCCCGTAGGTGTTCATCAGCGTCTGAATCGCCCCAGCCCCGTAGATTCCCGGCAGATCGTTGTTCTCGAAGGGTATCATCTTCTCCATCGCCCCGGTTGCGACAATAACGGCCCTCCCGCGGAACTCTATGGGTTCCCTGTTCTTCCTCACGCCGAGGACGAGCTTCTCGTTTCCATCGTGGAAGATTCCCACCGCTGAAGTTTCGAGGAACACCTCCACATTTTCCCTCTTCCTAACTTCCTCCTCCAGAATTTTCGCTATTTCCACTCCCCTGACTCCGGCGAACTGCTCCCTCTTTCCAAAGAACTTGTGGGTCTGCTTGACGAGCTGGCCTCCAAGCATGGGGTTCTCGTCGATGAGAACAACGCTCGCTCCGGCATCGGAGGCGTTTATTGCCGCCATCAGACCAGCGGGCCCTCCACCGACGACCACTATATCCGCCCTCACAACCTTTGCGTCCCTGAACTCGGGTGGCTTGGCTTTGATTGGGAGCCTCGCCCTCCCGCTCTGGCGCTCTATCCTCATGCCATCCTCCACGAGGGTTATGCAGGTTCTAACGTTTGGAATCCCGTTGACTACCATAATGCAGGAAGAGCACTTGCCTATGGCGCAGAAAAGGCCCCTCGGGCGATTTTTGTTGGGGGAGTGGTTGAGAACCCTTATGCCCGCTGCATGAAGGGCCATCGCGATGGTTTCACCCTCGTAGGCCTTTATCGGCTTCCCCTCGAAGTAAATGGTCAGCTCCCTGCCACGCTTGAAGTGGAGAATAGGGTGCTCCTTGAGGCGCATTGAACGTCACCTGAGAATCCGTCGGGGGCAGAACTTATGAAAATTTTTCAATCCAAAGGTGGAGAACCTTTGGTTAACCAGCCTACCAAACCTTTATATATCCCGCCCTGAAAACTAATCCCGGCGGCGGGCTAGGCTGGGGGGTTCGGCGTCCCCTGTAACCGGAAACCGTCGATACGCCGGGGCCGAAGCCCGGGGGGCGGTTCCTGAAACCGCGCCCGGAAGCCGGGGCATAACGATGAGCCCTCGTCCCGGGGGGCCGGCGGTGGAGGAGGCGGAGCTGGAGGGCCCCGCTAACCTCCTTTGCCCGCCGAACCCCGCCAGGCCCGGAAGGGAGCAGCGGTAGGCGGGACGTTCGGCGCTTCCGGGGTAGCGGGGGTGAGCGAGCCCCGGTGGAAGGGCGCGGCGGAGGGTTCCCACCCCCGGGCGCGCCCGCCGCCACTAAACTTTTATCGCTTCTATCCAAGTTTTAACGGTGGTTCCAATGCACCCAAAGATAGGTTCCCTTCTCTCGCCGTTTCCACGGGTGGAGCTTATTCCATGGGAGACGCCGATTCAGTATCTCCCGGAGGTTAGTGAAGCCGTTGGAGCTGACGTCTACGTCAAGAGGGATGATCTGACGGGTTTTGGGATAGGAGGCAACAAAATAAGGAAGCTTGAGTTCCTTCTCGGCGATGCCTTATCGAAAGGCTGCGACACTGTAATAACGATGGGGGCCGTCCACTCGAACCACGCCTTCGTAACGGCATTAGCGGCGAAAAAACTCGGACTGGAGCCGGTTCTCATCCTCCGCGGAAGGGAGGAGCCTAAGGGCAACTACCTCTTAGACAGGCTGATGGGGATCGAAACGAGGGTTTTTGACGTCGAAAAAACTGCTGAGCTGGCCCCGATAGCGGAAGAAGTTGCGGAGGAGCTGAGAGCTAAAGGAAAAAGGCCCTACCTGATACCGATAGGCGGAGCCTCCCCAATCGGAACCCTCGGTTACGTGAGAGCCGCTGGCGAGATAGCGTCCCAGTCAACGGAACTCGACCTGAAGTTCGATACAATCGTTGACGCCGTTGGAAGCGGCGGAACCCTCACCGGGCTGACCCTTGGCTTGAGTCTCATAGGTTCCAGAGCCAAACCCGTGGGAATCGGGGTCGGAATATTCGAAGGAGACGTGGGAGCAAAAGTTCTCAAGCTGGCTGAAGATGCCGGAAAACTCCTTGG
>WAKU01000104.1 GCA_015523195.1 Thermococcus sp. | reverse complement strand
CCTTATACATACATAAGCAGATCAAAAAGTTCTCATGCCCAAAATGGCAAGTGGATAGAAAAAATCACTTAGGATTTCGAGATTTCGAGTGTTAAAAAGGAGCCACGAACTTTGATGAAACTTTGCGCAGGCAAAGTTTCTGTGGCGGGCCCGGCGGGATTCGAACCCGCGACCTCCGGCTTAGAAGGCCGGCGCCCTGTCCTGCTAGGCTACGGGCCCGTGCAATGGATAGAACAGAACCACGCTTTTAAGCTTTATCCTGCAAAGTTTCTCTGGTGGGCATCTGAAAAGCTTCAGTTGTCTACTGTTGGGATTCCAAGGCTCAGGAAATTCGTTTCTGCGGCTGTCTTGCATTTTGAATTCTCAAGAAGGGCTTGTAAAGGGTCTCTCCATGGAAAGGGAGAAAAAGAACCCTATCCGCGAGCGCTTTGCACCGGCAAAGTCCTCACGGGTAAAGCCTGCTCGGCGTCCTCGGGAAGAGCGTGGCCCAGCGGACGTGGTCGAGCTTGAGAACCCACGCGACGAGCCTCTCCAAGCCGAGGCCGAAGCCGCTGTGCGGAACTGAACCGTACTTCCTGAGGTCGAGGTACCACTCGTAGTTCTTCGGGTCCATTCCCTCCTCTATTATGCGCCGCACGAGCTTGTCGTAGTCGTCCTCACGCTGGGAACCACCGATAACCTCGCCGTATCCCTCCGGCGCAAGCATGTCCGCGGCCAATACCTTCCTTGGATCACTGGGGTCTTCCTTCATGTAGAAGGCCTTTATGCCCTTTGGGTAGCCGTAGACGAAGAACGGGCTCTCGAACTCCTCCGTTAGAACCCTCTCCTCGTCCGCCCCCATGTCCTCGCCCCACTCTATCCGGACGCCCTTGCTCTGGAGTATCTCTATCGCCTCGTCGTAGCTTATCCTCGGGAAGGGGGGAACCGTCTTCTTAAGGGTCTTGAGGTCTTCTTTCCTGTAAAGCTCGATCTCCTTTCTCCTGAGCTCGAGGGCCCTCCCCACCATGTAGCTCACCAGCTCCTCCTCGACCTTCATGATGTCCCAGAGGTCCATCCACGCGGCCTCAAGTTCAAGGTGCCAGAACTCTGTCAGATGCCTCCTTGTTCTGCTCTTCTCGGCCCTGAAGCTCGGAGTGAGCGACCAGACCTTTTCAAGGCTGAAGATGGCCGCCTCAAGGTAGAGCTGGGCAGACTGGCTCAGATAAGCGGTCTTGTCGAAGTACTTGAGTTTGAAGAGGGTTGCCCCCCCTTCGACCGCTCCCGTGACGAGTATCGGTGGAAAAACCTCGTACCAGCCGTTCTGGAGCAGCCACTCCCTGGCCGCCTGCATTAGCGTTGCCTTAACCTTCATAACGGCCGCGACCTTGGGGGAGTGGAGGTGCAGGTGCCTGACGTCGAGGAGGAAATCGCGGCTCGCATCCTTTGTTATGGGGAAGAACTCGACGTTCTGGATAACTTCGATCTTCTCGGCCCGGACTTCGGCCCCAGTTGGGGCACGGGGATCGGCTTTGACCGTCCCCTCTATCACAACGCTCGACTCTATCCCGAGAGTTCTGGCAAGCCGGTACGCATCCTCGCTTAGATCCTTGGAGAACACCACCTGAACTATGCCGCTTGAGTCCCTGAGGACTATGAAGACCTTTTTACCAACCTCCCTCTTCCTGTAAACCCATCCAGCAAGCTTAACGTGTTCACCCTCCATTTCGGGTGTTACATCGGCGCAGTAAACTTTATCTATCATACAACCACCTCCTGGGGCTTTGATGACGGCTTTATAACGGTAGCGATTACCCTAAGGGACAGCAGAAGAGCGATTGAACCACGGCTCCAATACTGTGAGGCCCTTGGCTATCTTCATCAGGGGGGGCATGTGGGCCTCTCTGCATTTTAAGATTTAAATCCTTTGCCCCCCGGGATAACGATACGTCATTTAGCTTAAATAGGGTGATGAATTCCTTCCAAATACCGCCCGTATTACTCCCGGCTACTTGAACGCCAAGGAGTAAGGGAAAAGTTTTAAAACAGGCCCGGAAATTTGCTATGGCTTTCAAGGTAACGGAGGGATGAGAATGGGTAACATCAAGCAGACTTTCATCAAGAGGGTTGCTCGCGAGCTGTTTGACCGCTATCCCGACCAGTTCACGACCGACTTCGAGTACAACAAGAAGAAGGTCGAGGAGCTCACCAACGTGACCAGCAAAACCATCAGGAACAGGATAGCTGGCTACATAACCAAGCTCGTGAGGATGAAGGAAGAGGGTAAGATACTCTGAATTCAGTTCTTCTTTTCAGACTTCCTAAAAGCCCTCTATCTTCTCCCGCAGGTCCTTCGGGAGCCTCGCCTTTATCTCTTTGAAGAGTGCCTCAAAGGTTCTCTCGTCTTCGGTGTAGGTTCTGCGCATCAGGTTCTCTATGTATGTCTCGACGAGGAGCCTGACCTCCTCAAGTTCGCTCTTCAGCCTCATCGTCTCATCGAGCTTTTCCTCAAGCTCATCGAGGAAATCGACGAGATCCCTGAGCTTCTCATCGAGGGGCTCCGTGGACTTTATGATAGACCTGGCCTCCTCGTATAGAACGCCCTTCCCCCTTCCCTTTGGTTCGTAGAGCTCGGTGCCGAAGAGGTACGGCGTGAGCATGACCTCCAGCCTGAAGCCGCGGCTTATGGCGTAGTACTTCCTCGGCCTCCCCCGCGGGATCCTCTCGGTCCGTTCCTCAACGAGTCCGACGCTTTTTAGTATCCTGAGGTGTTCAAGTACTGCCTTCTGGCCAACGCCCAGCTCCTGGCTCAGCTCGCTGACGTAGTACGGTCTTCTTGTGAGCAGGATCAGTATCCTCCGCCGCGTCCTGTTCCCGAGCACATCGAGGAGCCTCCCCATGTCTGATTCCATGGTACCACCCCCTAATCTAACTTAATGTAAGGAAAAATCCCTATAAACCTTTTGGTCGGGGGCAGGTTTATAAGCCATGTTTACCCAGGCTTAGCGGTGCGGTATGATATACATCAAGGTCTACCGGGTTCAAGGGGAAGTCCTTTTAGCGGCATGCGACGAGGAACTGCTCGGGAAGACCTTCAGGGAGGGCGAGTTTAAGCTGGAGGTCAAGGAGAGGTTCTACGGGGGCGAACTCGTGGAGGAGGGCAGGCTCAGGGAACTGTTAGAGGAGGCCACGATAGCAAACCTGACCGGCGAGCGCTGCGTCTCCAAGGCCATAGACCTCGGCTACGTGAACCCGGATAGAGTTCTCCGTATCCAGGGGGTTCCGCACGCCCAGATGGCCAAGCTGTTCCTCTAACTTTTTAAACCTCCAGCCTTCTTCTCAAGTGGTGGGACCATGGGCGAGCGCTTCTGCTACCGCTGCGGGATAAGCGAGGAGGAAGGTGGACCGCTCATCGAGGGGCTCTGCCAGGTTTGCTACCGTAAGGAAAACCCTGTGCTCCTCATTTCGGATGAAATCAACACGGAGCTCTGTGGAAACTGCGGGAGCTACAAGAAGAGAGGGGTATGGGTTGATCCAAAGAGCTACAACCTGGAAGAGCTCATATTCGAGGTCGCCGACAGCGCGCTCCTTGAGGCCCTTGAGGATTCGCTGAGCGAGAGGGTTAAGGAGTTCGAGGTCGTTTCAATGGAGGAGCTTGAGGGAGTGGAGAGCCTCCCCGTCGGAAAGGCGCTTGTTGCCTTCACCCCGGTAAGCTGGCACATAGAGCATTTCCCCGCGATAGTTACCTACGAGGTTCGCGTTAAGGCGAGAACCCACGAGCTCCAGCGCGAGCTCCACGACGAGAGGAAGTACGTTACGGTCTACGTTAGGCAGACGGTCTGCCCCCGCTGTCAGAAGTTCCTCGGTGGCTACTTCGAGGCTATCCTGCAGGTTCGCGCCGAGGGAAGGCCCCTGAGCGAGGATGAGAGAAAGGCCATCGGGAAGCTCGTTGAGGAGAAGGTCGATGAAATAATGCGCAGGGACAGGATGGGCTTCATACAGGACACCATCGAGAAGGAGGAGGGGCTCGACTTCTACATGGGTTCAACGTCGAGCGCGAGGAAGCTCGCACAGGCGATAAGGGAGCGCTTCGGCGGCACGATAAGTGAGGCCTACGAGCTCGTTGGCATGGACAGGCAGAGGAGCAAGGAAACCTACAGGACGAGCGTCAGCGTGAGAATCCCGAAGTTTAGGCGGGGAGACATAGTTTCCGATAGGGCCGGCAACGTCTACGAGGTAACCGCCGTGGATGGAAAGGGCATCTCTCTGAGGAACCTCTCAACCGGCAGGGGGGAGCACAGGGACTGGAAGACCGCGAGGAGGGATGGCATCGACACGGTGGAGCACGAGGAGAGCGAGGCGATGGTGACGAGCATCGGCAGGGAGGAGGTTCAGATGATGGACATGGGGAACTACCAGACCTACGAGGTCGAGAAGCCCCCGGTAGAGCTGAGCGAGGGCGAGGTTTACAGGATGGTCGAGGTAAGGGGGAGGAGGTACTTCCTCAGGCGCAAGTCTTATTAGCTCTCCCATCTTTTTCACCCTTGGTGATACATAGTGGCCTGGGATGCTCTCTATTCATCCGCTTTTAGGGGCGTGAAGGGCAGGATTGGAAGGGCCGGAAGGGTTCTCTTAGCTTACAACACCAACATCGACGCCGTCAAGTATCTGGAACGAAAAGACCTTGAAAAGCGCGTTGAGAGGGTCGGAAAAGACGAGGTTCTCCGCTACGCCGATGAGCTTCCCAAAAGGATAGAGAACGTCCCGCAGTTGCTTGGCTCAATCCTCTGGAGCATAAAGAGGGGAAAAGCGGCCGAACTTTTCGTCGAGAGCTGTTCAACGCGCTTCTACATGAGGCGGTGGGGCTGGGACGAGCTCAGGATGGGCGGACAGGTGGGCATAATGGCCAACCTCCTCGGCGGGGTCTACGGCGTTCCGGTCATAGCGCACGTCCCCCAGCTTTCCGGCCTTCAGGCGAGCCTCTTCAAGGACGGCCCAATATACGTTCCGAAGGTTGAAAGCGGAAAACTAAAGCTCTTTCACCCGAAGGAATTCGGGGGAGACGAGGAGAACTGCATTCACCACATCTACGAGTTCCCGCGCGGCTTCACCGTTTTTGACCTTGAGGCACCGAGGGAGAACCGCTTCATAGGCTCGGCCGACGACTACAATTCGAACGTCTACGTAAGGCCCGAGTTCAGGGAGCGCTTTGGGGAGATTGCAGAGAGCGTTGAGCTGGCGATCATCAGCGGCCTTCAGGCCCTCACGAAGGAGAACTACCGCGAGCCTCTGGAAGTCATCAGAGAGCACCTTGAGGTTCTGGGCGAGAAGGGCGTTTCGGTTCACCTTGAGTTCGCGTTCACGCCAGATGAGACGGTGAGAAAAGCTATCCTAAGTTTACTCGGCAATTTCTGGAGCGTTGGCCTGAACGAGGTCGAACTGGCCTCGGTAATGGAGGTGATGGGTGAGAAAAACCTTGCCGAGGAGCTCTTAGCTCAGGATCCCGTTGACCCGATAGCCGTTACAGAGGCGATGCTCAAGCTCGCTGAAAAAACCGGCGTGAAGAGGATACACTTCCACACCTACGGCTACTACCTAGCCCTGACTGACTATAAAGGTGAATTCGTCCGCGATGCCCTCCTATTCTCGGCTTTAGCAGCTGCCGCCAAGGCGAAGCTCGGCGATATAAACTCGATAGACGACATCGTCAAAGCAATGGACGTCCCAGTCAACGAGAAGGCCAAGCCAGTGGAGGAGGCCCTCTCGAAGGAGTACGGCATGAAAGATGGCATAGCCGAGGTCAATTCCTACCAGCTCGCCTTCGTTCCAACGAAGATAGTTGCGAAGCCCAAGTCCACCGTTGGAATAGGCGACACGATCTCAAGTTCTGCCGTCGTAGGCGAATTCGCCCTCCGCTGAGGCAAAACCTTTTAGGGAGTTTTCTTTTATTTACCTCTGGTATTCAAACTTTTCGGGGGTGGTAGCTTGCTGCTTGAGGCCCCTGTTTACAAGGAACTGTTCGGCGCGGTGGAGATATACGAGGTCCTCAAGGTCATCAAGCTCGACAGCCAGACCAAGGATGTCGGCTCGCTCACGGTTAAGAATATCCCGAGGGAGGACATCTATCGAACCCTTGAGGACATCGCGGTGGTAGTTCCGATGAAGGACGAGAAGCTCCAGCTCGTTGACGGCGTTCTGAAGGCCATTCCGCACCAGTGTCCCATCATAATAGTCTCCAACAGCAAACGAGAAGGCCCCAACGTCTTCAAGCAGGAGGTTGACCTCGTCAAGCACTTCTACAGCCTCACGAAGTCGAAGATAGTCATGGTGCACCAGCGCGATCCGGGAATAGCGGAAGCGTTCAGGGAGGTCGGCTACACGGAGATACTGGATGGTGAGAGCGTGAGGAGCGGGAAAGGTGAGGGAATGATAATAGGAGTGCTCCTTGCTAAGGCCATTGGAGCAAAATACGTCGGCTTTGTTGATGCCGACAACTACATACCCGGCTCGGTAAACGAGTACGTGAAGGACTATGCAGCCGGCTTTCTCCTGAGCGAGAGCGACTACTCGATGGTCAGGCTGAGCTGGCGCCACAAGCCCAAGGTGAGCACGAGAGGTTTGTACTTCAAGAAGTGGGGCAGGGTGAGCGAGATAACGAACCGCTACATGAACGCCCTCTTCGGCGTTGCCACGGGCTTCGAGACGAGCATAATAGTGACGGGCAACGCCGGCGAGCACGCGATGAGCATGAAGTTAGCGGATGTAATGCCCTTCTCCACCGGCTACTCCATAGAGCCATACGAGTTAGTTTACCTCTTCGAGACCTTCGGGCAGTGGAAGGAGAGGGAGAAGTTCAAGGAGGTCTATGACCAAGGCGTTGAGGTCTTCCAGATAGAGACGCTGAATCCCCATCTCCACGAGGACAAGGGGCAGGAGCACGTCAGGGACATGATACTCAGCTCGCTCGGAACGATATACCACTCCGAGCTCGCCACCGACTCCCTGAGGAATGCCATACTTGAAGACCTCAGGATACACTCTCTAATCGGGGAGAACGAGGAACCACCAAAGCCAAAGGTCATGCCCTCGATTGGAGAGGTAGATGTCGAGAGGTGGATGAAAACAGTTGAGAGCGAGTCGGAGACGCTCCTGAAGTTCGAGGTGTGAAAATGAGGGTTATCTTCCTCGACCTTGATAAGACCTTACTTGGGGAGGATTACTCGCCCGAGCCGGCTAAAGAGTTTATAGGCTCTCTGAAGAAGGCAGGCTTTGAGATCATTATCAACTCCTCCAAGACGAGGGCCGAGCAGGAGTACTACAGGAGGGCTTGGAAGCTCGGGGAGCCATTCATCGTCGAGAACGGTAGCGCGGTTTTCATGCCTCACGGCTACTTCCCCTTTACGGTGGAGGGAGTTAGAAAAGGTAGCTACACGGTGATCGAGCTCGGCGAGAGGTACGGGAGAATAAAGGCCACCCTCGACTCGCTGGCCGGCAGATACGGCCTCAAATACTACGGGAACTCGACTCCGGAGGAGGTCATGGCCTTCACGGGTCTTCCAGAGGAACTCGTTCCTTTAGCGTTTCGGAGGGAGTACAGCGAGACGCTCTTCAGGTGGTCGAGGGAGGGCTTTACGGAGGAGCTTGAAGCTAAGGGACTTAGGGCCGTCAGGGGGAGCAGGTTCATCAACGTTATCGGGAACACCGATAAGGGAAAGGCTGCTTTGGTCATCCTCAACCTCTACTCGCGCCTTGGAGAGGTTGAGAGCTACGCCCTTGGCGATGGGGAAAACGACTTCCCGCTCTTCGAGGTTGTCGATAGGGCCTTCATCGTTGGGAACCTTAGCCATGCCAAGGCTAAAAATATAAGCTCTCCGGATGAGTTACTGGAGGTGATAGAATGAAGACGCTGATCTTAGCCGGGGGGAAGGGAACCCGACTGTGGCCCCTGAGCAGGGAACTCATGCCCAAGCAGTTCGTCCGCTTCCTCGATGAGAAGAGCCTCTTCCAGAAGACCGTTGAGCGAGCTCTCAAGTTCTCAAGGCCGGCGGAGATATTCGTGGTCACCAACGGGGAGTACCGCTTCAGGGTTCTCGACGACCTGAGGGAGCTCGGCCTTGAGCTTCTGCCCGAGAACATCCTCCTTGAGCCGGTTGGCAAAAACACCCTCCCGGCCATCTACTGGGGGGTCAAGACGATAGACGAGGCCTTTGGGGACTCGGTCGTTGCAGTTCTGCCGAGCGACCACCTGATTGAGGTGAACGAGGCCTACGAGACCGCTTTCGCCAGGGCGGAGAAGCTCGCCGGGAATTATCTGGTGACCTTCGGCATAAAGCCGACGAGGCCCCACACCGGCTACGGCTACATAAGGCCGGGCGAGGCCATCAAGGAAGGTGATAAGGTTCTCGGCTACACTGTTGCGGAGTTCAAAGAAAAGCCGGACCTTGAGACGGCCAAGAAATACGTTGAGAGCGGCTACTACTGGAACAGCGGGATGTTCGCCTTCTCGACGTCGCTCTTCCTTGAGGAGGCGGAGGAGCACGCGCCGGAGCTTGTGAAGGCCTTCGAGGAGGAGAGCATAGAGAAGGCCTACGAGCTGGCCCCTGAGATAAGCGTGGATTATGGAGTTATGGAGAAGACCGACAAAGCTGCCGTTGTTCCGCTCAACACCTACTGGAACGACCTCGGCAGTTTCGACGCGATATACGAGGTTCTTGAGAAGGACGAAGACGGAAACGCCATAAGGATAACGAGCAAAAACGCCTACCACATCGGGGTAAACTCCAAGAACAACCTCATAATATCCGAACGCCTAACCGCGACGGTGGGCGTTGAAGACCTAATCATAATCGACACCGACGATGCCCTTCTCGTGGCGAAGAAGGGCGAGAGCCAGAAGGTCAAGGAAATCTACAGGGTTCTGAGGGAGAAGAACGACGAGAGGGTAATCGTCCACAGAACAGCCTATCGGCCCTGGGGGAGCTACACTCTCCTTGAGGAGGGCGAGCGCTACAAGATAAAGCGCCTGACCGTTTTGCCTGGCAAGAAGCTCTCCCTCCAGATGCACTACCACCGCTCAGAGCACTGGGTCGTGGTGAGGGGAACTGCTAAGGTTCGCGTTGGCGAGAGGGAGATTCTCCTCAGGCCGGGGGAGAGCACCTTTATCCCAGCTGGCACAGTCCACAGGCTTGAGAACCCCGGAAAGGTCGTCCTCGAAGTTATAGAGACCCAGATAGGTGAATACCTCGGCGAGGATGACATAGTCCGCTTTGCGGACGACTTCGGAAGGACGTGATTTGTATGGCGAAGGAAAAGTGTGCGGACTCGTGGGAGAGGTTCAGCTCTTCGATCTCCTCACTTTCCCTCAGCCTCCTCCCGACGCTGCTCTTCGTCCTCATAATGGCCTACGTGCTCGTCGTTGGCCTACAGAACGCGGACTTCACTTTTAAAGTCAAGGGGCAGGAGGTTACCTTCAGGTACCCGGGGGTCAGCGTGCCCATCGACTACACACCCCTGAAGAACGCGGTCATCTACCTCTTCGCGGCGGTTTTGGCTGGCCTTCCGGTGCCCCTGCTCTCAGGAAAGCTGAAGCCCCTGAAGGTCTTAGTTGCCCTCCTCCAGGCCGGAGCATTTATCTACGGCCTCTACATCTTTGTCTTGGAGATACTGAACTTTGCGAGTGCAATGACGTGAGGTGGTTGAGATGGGAAAGCTCTTCGGGACCTTTGGAGTTCGCGGTATAGCGAACGAAAAGATAACACCCGAGTTTGCCCTCAAGATGGGCATGGCCTTCGGGACGATGCTCAGGAGGGAGGACAGGAAAAAGCCGCTCGTCGTTGTCGGCAGGGACACGCGCGTCAGCGGTGAGATGCTAAAGGAGGCTTTAATCAGCGGTTTGCTGAGCGTCGGCTGCGACGTCATAGACGTTGGAATAGCCCCGACGCCGGCAATCCAGTGGGCAACGGATCACTTCAAGGCAGATGGCGGGGCGGTTATTACTGCTTCCCACAATCCACCCGAGTACAACGGCATAAAGCTCCTTGAGCCGAACGGTATGGGGCTGAAGAAGGAGCGCGAGGCCGTCGTTGAGGAGATATTCTTCAGCGAGGACTTTGACAGAGCTAAGTGGGACGAGATAGGCGAGGTTCGCGAGGAGAACATCATTAAGCCCTACATCGAGGCGATAAAGAGCAGAGTGGACGTCGAGGCGATAAGGAAGAGAAAACCCTTTGTCGTCGTTGACCCCTCAAACGGCGCCGGCTCGCTGACCCTCCCCTACCTCCTCAGGGAGCTGGGCTGTAAAGTTGTAAGCGTCAACGCCCACCCGGATGGCCACTTCCCGGCCAGAAACCCAGAGCCGACGGAGAAGAACCTGTGGGAGCTCATGAGGATCGTCAGGGCCCTTGGTGCCGACTTCGGCGTTGCCCAGGACGGTGACGCTGACAGGGCGGTCTTCATAGACGAGAACGGACGCTTCATCCAGGGCGACAAGACCTTTGCTCTCGTTGCCGATGCCGTGTTAAGGGAGAAGGGCGGTGGGCTTCTCGTTACAACGGTAGCAACTTCAAACCTCCTCGACGATATAGCGAAAAGAAACAACGCCAAAGTCATGCGCACGAAGGTCGGCGATTTGATAGTTGCCCGCGCTCTCCTTGAGCACAGCGGAACGATAGGCGGCGAGGAGAACGGCGGCGTGATCTTCCCGGACTTTGTCTTGGGAAGGGACGGGGCAATGACGACGGCAAAGATAGTTGAGATATTCGCGAAGTCAGGCAAAAAGTTCAGCGAGCTGATCGATGGGCTCCCGAGGTACTACCAGTTCAAGACGAAGAGAAAGGTCGAAGGCGACAGGAGGGCGGTAGTGGCGAAGGTCGCCGAACTTGCTGAGAAGAGGGGTTACAAAATAGACACGACCGACGGAACAAAGATCCTCTTCAGCGACGGCTGGGTTCTTGTGAGGGCCAGTGGCACCGAGCCGATAATCAGGGTCTTCAGCGAGGCGAAGAGCGAGGAAAAAGCTAAGGAGTACCTTGATCTCGGGTTAAAGTTGCTTGAGGAGACAATTGGGAGCTGATTTCTTTCTACCATTTGATGTTTTAATTAATTTCCAATGTTAACAAAACAGGCATGAATGAACAGAAAACTTTAAATTTATGACATGAGAGTTTATACTGCCCTCAACACTGTTTGGGGGGGGACAATGCAACACCGGAAGTTGTTGTTAGGACTATTGGGAATGTTGGTGGCAACTGGACTGCTGAGTGGGGTGGTAAAAGCGGCAAGCGTTGCACCGGCCCCTCAGCCAGCTGATGTCCACTACAAGCAGATCTCCAAGTGCGTATGGTACGGGGAGGATATAGAGACCAGGGGCATATCACTGCTCGGAGGGATCGGTGCAAGTGCTACAGCATACTTCTACGTCTGCTCTCCTTCCTACTGGTACGACGACACGCACTACGGATGGGCATATGAACTTGGGGATCTGTGGGGCTACTATCGGGATAATACCCTGTACTCTGTCGGAACCGTCGCATACGGAGACGTCATGGGTGCGTACTTCAGGGTTATTGCTTCAGTAGGCATTCCACCCAATTCGATTTAATTTAAGGAGGTGCTCCGATGAAGTCCCTTTTCTTTTATTTGACAATTGCCCTGCTGGCCCTGCTGCTCCCTTCGGCTTCCGGAGCTGTCGGGACTGCTATCGTACCCTACTGGTTTAAAGACGGTACCACATTGGAATACTACGCCAATGCAACCCCGGCTAAAACGTATGCATGGGGAGGGAGGGTTGAGTATGCACGCGGTAAATGCGTATACTCCATTGACTTCCAGCAGGTTTTTGTGAAGTTCAGAGTCCAGCGGGTGACGGAGAGCACGGCCTACGTCAATGTAACACTCCTTTTACTGGGAAATAACGCACTTCGCAGGCCATTTTCCTACGTCAACGTGATCCGCCCGGCATCATGTAAGCCCCTGCCCGGCCCGCTGATAAACTCCACGCCGTTTTCGCCGAGGGGGGAGACGCTTGAGGACGACCTCTACAAAAACCTCACTGTTTCAGGGGGGTATAAATTGATGCTCACGAACGGTTCGGTTTACTCACTCAACGGTACTTACTACGGTCATACTCTCCTCTTTGGGCTCTACATTTCAAACAAGGGGGAGCTGCCCATAGTCATAGACGGAAAACCATACCTGCCCGAAACAATGAGGAGGGTGAACATAACCCACGTAACCTACTACCGCAACTTTACACCCCCAAACCTCTTTATAAAATACCCCCTTGTGAAAGTAATGACGCTCTGGGGAAACACAACCGGAAGAACCGTCCTCAATTTCAATCCCGGCAACGATGTGACCTCCGGTATGTTCGGGTTTATACCGGATTTGGAAGCCGTTGGGGTTAAGGCGCTCATCGCCATGGATAGCCTCACGAATAAGTATTTTGAGGAGATCTCAAAGGAGGGCGTTCATCTCTCAATAAGCAAATACCCCGCAGTCGGGGTCATGCTGTATTCCCTGGATGTCCCAAAAACGGCCGGAACCTCTTCTGAAGCCCCCTCCGCCGTCTACGAACCCAGACCATCATCCCGGTACTGGCTGGTTGGGGTTGGGGGATTAACTGTCGTTGTAACAGTGGGCCTGCTGCTGTGGAGGAGGGAACGGACATGAAGGGGACTCTGATTTCCTGGGAGGTCGGCGACCCCCTGAAGGTTTTAGTTGCCGTGATCACGGTTCCCGTCCTCTCATACCTCCTGGCCGCGGGCTACCTTCACTCCATGGCGGGCCTCGCGAACATCCAAGGAAGCGAACCCCCCACCTTCTCCCCGTCCACTGCAACGTCGAGCATGAGTGCCCACTGGCTCTTTGTGTATCCGACTTTCGTTCCGGGTTTTTGGATCCTCCTGTCCCTATTCACGTCCGTGATCTCGGTGCTGACCTTCAGGTACGACAGGGACAGGGGCTATGCCCTCTCGCTCTATTCCCTCCCCTACTCGAAGCTTGGAATATACCTCTCAAAGGTTGCCTCCACCCTCGTATTTGCCGTTCTTG
>WAKU01000103.1 GCA_015523195.1 Thermococcus sp. | reverse complement strand
TCCTACGGGAGGCTCGTCTCCTACGTCTCGCCTTTAACCTACTACGTCGACGCGCTCAGGCACTCGCTCGGAAAAGGTTACCTTCCGCTCTGGGCTGACCTCGGGATGTTAGTTATCTTCGGAATAGCCTTCTTCTTTGCCGGCGTCTCGGTTCACAAGAGAGTGTTAGAGGAGAGGTTCACATAGTTCCGTTAAAGTTAAGGTGCCACGCCCCTATTTCCAGGCGGTGGAATCCATGTCACTCAAAGTTGAGAACGTGGTGGCATCGGTAGACCTGCACGGCCCTATAGACGTGGATGAGATAGCCTCCAAGCTTGACTCAGTTCGGTACGACCCCTCAATATTCCCCGGGGCCGCCTACAAGGTGGATTCCTTGGGTGTAACCTTTCTCATCTTCAACTCCGGGAAGCTCGTCTGCACCGGCGCTAAGAACGTCGAGACTATAAAGCTGGCAACGGAGAGGCTCAGGGAAACCCTTGAATCCTTGGGGATGAAATTTAACGGTGAGCCCGAGATAACCGTGCAGAACCTTGTGGCGGCGGGGGATATCGGGCTCGGCCCGGTGGAGCTTGAGGAAGTTGCACTCGCCCTGCCTAACGTGGAGTACGAGCCGGAGATATTTCCCGGAGTGGTCTACAGGGTCAGCAACTCTAGGATGACTGTTCTTATTTTCAACAGCGGAAAAGTCGTGGTTTCCGGTGCTAAAACTGAAAAAGACGCCGAGAGGGCGGTTGAGGAGCTGAAGCAGAACCTCCGCAAATACGGGCTCCTAAAAGAGGATGCGGAGTGGTAGTTAAGGTTTTCCGGGCCTGACTATCTCGACTTCTCCCTTTATCTTCTCCTTTCCGACGGTGTTGAAGACTGTGCCATACTTCTCGGCTAACTCCTTGACGCGGAGTATCCTCTTTTCGGGCTCATCCGTCACAACCCTAACGCGGTAGGTTATCTCCTGGAGCTGGGGTTCTCTGAGGTTCCTCCAGCCTTCAACTGTTATGCTCATCTCCTCGACGTTGAGGCGCATCTTCTTGATGAGCCTTCCCCAGTTGACGGTCAAACAGCCCCCTATGGCAGAGAGGAGGTATTCCGTCGGGTTCGGACCGGCGTTGTGGCCGTCGGTGTTCGTGTCTATTTTGAAGGTGAACTCCCTAACCCTCGCGGTGCTCCCGACGTTGCCGTCCCACTTCAGCTCGGCTACGTACTCAAGCCTCTCCATCGAACCACCGGCTTCACTAATCTCTCGTGAATATTAATCTTCCGACCTCATGGCCCTCGCCAAGAGGATGAAGGACTTCAGAAAGACCACCGTCCACATGGCTAAGAGGGGCCAGAGGAGAAGGAATCCTAAGTGGCTGAGGATCTTCAGGCTGAACACCGCCCCTATGTCCCTCGTCGCGTTGGTGAAGGCGCCGAGGGGAAAGATGAAGGCCCACCATGATTCGCTATAAGGCAGGTGAAGGTTCCTTAGATAGTGCAGTGTCATCGCGGTCGCCATGATCAGCCACCAGAAACCGAGGCCCCAGAGGAAGAAGGCGAAGACGAAAAGGGGCTCCTTCGACGGCAGTTTGACCGCCTCTAAGAGCGCGAAGAGGGCGCTTACCCCAGCCCCGATGGGGCCTAAGTTCATCCATATCAGGGGCGCCATCTGTGGCGGCATGAGCTCGTGTCTGATGAAGCGGAGCGTTACAACCGCGTAGAGCGCTAAGTAGAGGAAGAAGCCGGCCCCCCACCCCATGTAGTTCACCACGGTTACCAGTTCCCTTGTGTATCCACTTGTGGCGTTCATGAAGGGGGCGCCGAAGGGGAGGATTATGAGGGCCACAGGGGGGATGTACCAGGCGGGTGAGAGGTGCCTCAAGTCGACCTCCGCCGCTATGTAAACCTCGTAGGACATCCAGAACGCGAAGAGAACTGTTAAAGCCGCGCCCCAGAGCCAGAAGTACCACGCTAACTTCTCATCCCCGAGGATGAGGAGAAGCTGGGCCGAGAGCACCACCGTGGCCGCTCCTATCGTTCCGTAAAAATGCCCCTTTGATGGGTGCCTTAGGTCATTCAACGCATCATCCCTGTTGAGAAGCCATCTGAGGAGCCACGGGATCAGGAAGAGGATGTAGAGGACCAGGTTGAGGTAGGTAAGCCCCCTCCCAACTCCCCCTAACGGAGACCAGTAAGAGGAGTATTTGTACGTCGCTATGGCAACGGCTCCCGTCCCCATGACGCTTGAGAAGAGGGCGGGGTTGAAGTCCTTCAGGCCCCTCATGTCTCTCCCCGCTTGAACATGATTAGGATAGTTTAAAAATTTTCGCCTACCTTTAGCTCGAACCTTGCCCTTTTCAGAGTTATCCACGCTGAGCTTTTAAACGGCTTTGAAAGGCGTTCGAGAAGATGGTGGACCGGGCGGGATTTGAACCCGCGGCCTCCGCCTTGCGAGGGCGGCGCTCGTACCAGGCTGAGCTACCGGCCCGTCCGGTAGTAGTGAAGGGGAGAGAGGTTTAAAAAGTTTTGGTATGGGAAGGTTCATCGTTGGACAGATTTGAGTTTATTTTCCGGTGGAAACGGTGAGATTTTAGCGGGAAAATGGCAATTAACTGATGCCCGGGAGTGCCTTCAGCAGCCACTTCCAGAGCGGAACCGCATCTATGCTCTTTCCTCCGGCTTCAATTTTGCCCGAGTAGTCCCATGTTATCAGCGTTCCGCTTCTCAGGTGGAAGAGCTCCATAGCCCTGAACAGCCCTTTAACTTCTCTCTCAGCTATTTCGTCCCTTCCGGAGGCGTAAGTAACCTGAATAAGCTCTATCTTCTCCCCCTCCCTTACAACGAAATCTATCTCGCTTTTGTCGTCCCTGTAGTGATAAATTTCAACGCTTGGCTTCCTGTAGTGCCTGAACCTGAGAAGCTCAAGGAAAACGGCGTTCTCCATGAGCCTGCCTATGTTCTCGGAGGTTTTTGGAACTATTGTGTTCACCATACCGGTATCAACGGCGTAGACCTTTCTATCCCCCCTCAGGACTTCCTTTGGCTTGAACGAGAACTTCGGGAGCTCGAAGACGAGGTAGGCAGACTCAAGGTACTCAACGTAGTTCTTGACGGTCTCAACGTTCCCAATTCCGAGGACGTTCTTAATCTTGCTGTATGTGAACCGCCCCGCAAAATTCGAGAAGAGGTGGAAGGCGACCTCCTTGAGCTCGCGGACGTTCCTGATGCCGTAGCGGACTATAACGTCTCTGGTGGTGATGTCGTTGTAGAGGTTCACCAGATACTCCCTGCCAAAGCGCAGGGCCTCGGGAAAGCCCCCGCGCCTGATGTACTCAAGCAGGGCCCTCTTTATCCTCGCCTCGTCCTTGGTAGTGGTCACCTCGGGGTTTACTCCCTTATACGCTAAGAACTCCCGGAAGGAGAAGGGAAGGAGAATATAGCTTAGGTATCTGCCGGTTAAATAAGTCGAAAACTCACGCGAGAGCAGGCGGGCGTTGCTCCCCGTCACCACCGTTGGATAACTTTCCCTGAGGGCCGAGACCATCCTTTCCCAGCCCTCAACTTCCTGAGCTTCATCAAGAACGATGTAGTCGAACTCCCCAAAAAGCTCGTACCCGGCTTGGAGCAACTTTTTGTAGTCGGTGATTGAAAAGCCGGCCATTGCAGGATCCTCAAAGTTCACGTAGAGGGCCTTCCCTGGGAGGGTTGCCGAGAGAACGGACTTACCGGAACGCCTTGGCCCTGTTATTATGTGGGCGGTCGGTTTAAAGTTCCTAACTATTCTCTCCCTCAGTTCCCTCTCCACTATCCGTTCCCTTTCGAGTTTCTCGCTCAGAACCTCATGCTGATCCGCCAACACCCTCTTGAGTTCCTCAACGTTCATGCTCTAAACTGGGAGAAAGTTCTTAATAAAGTTTACCAGCATACTGGCAGACTTTTGCGCCTGATTATACCATCATACTGGTAAACTTTCCCAGGAAAATTCACCACCATACTGGAAAATTTTCCGAGAGGAAAGGGAAAGAAAGCTCAGCCCTTCAGAATCTCTACTATCTGCTCGGCAACCTGAACGCCAGCTCTCATCTGGGCCTCAACAGTTGATGCACCGATGTGTGGCGTCAGAACAACGTTGTCGAGTTTCGTGAGCGGGTGGTCCTTTGGAAGGGGTTCCTCCTCGTAGACGTCTAACCCAGCTCCTGCAATCCAGCCCTCCTCCAGGGCTTTGACGAGGGCCTTTGTGTCTACAACGGCTCCGCGGGCGGCGTTTATGAGTATCGCCGTTTTCTTCATGAGCTTAAGCCTCTCCTCGTTTATCATGTGGTAGGTTGCCTCGACGAGCGGGACGTGTAAGGTCACGACGTCGCTCTCCCTGAGAAGGGTTTCGAGGTCGACGAACTTTCCGCCAACCTCCTTTGCGCGCTCCTCGTTTGGATAGGGGTCGTAGAGAAGAACCTTCATCCCAAGGGCCTTAGCGATCTTTGCTATCTGGTAGCCTATCCTACCAAAGCCGATGATGCCAAGAGTTTTTCCTTCGAGTTCGATTCCCACGCACTGCTTTTTGGCCCAAATGCCTTCCCTCATCTTCCTGTCGGCGAAGGCGATCTTTCTGGCGACGTTGAAGACCAGGGCTATGGCGAGCTCGGCGACGCTCCTGCTCGATGCGGCCGGACTGTTGACGACCTTGATTCCGCGCTCCTTGGCTGCTTCAAGGTCTATGTTGTCGAGTCCAACCCCAGCCCTGGCAATGACCTTCAGCTTCGGTGCGCTCTCGATGACCCTTCTTGTCACTTTCGGCTTGCTCCTCACTATTATCGCATCGGCGTCCTTGACGAGCTCTACCAGCTTCTCCTCGTCCGGGTACTCTTCGTAAACCACATCAAAGCCGGCTTCCTTCAAAACCTCTATCGCCTTCTCGTGGAGTGGCGCGGCAACGAGAACCTTCATCTTCATCCCCTCCTCTTAACTGACATCAGGAGAACCTGATCAGAGGCATCTTCCGCGCGGTCGGCTATGTCGCCGATCTTGGTGAGGATCTGATTCCAGATCAGCTTCGCGTAGGTGGTGACATCTTCGCTGTCGAAAACAGCCTTTTTGAGCCTGTACTCAACCTCGTCGGCCCGTTCCTCCGCGTCTTCCGTCTCCTTGGCGAGCTTCATCGCCATGTCAACGTCGGTGTTCAGGGCCTCCACAGACTTCCTCAGCTTTCCGTAGGTTTCCATCGTGGAGTCCACGAGGGTGAGCACGTCCTTCCCCATGTCAGCCGGGATCTTGGGCTTTGCAAGGATTATCGTGTGGGCGGCGCTCTCGGCGGCGTCTGCGACCTGGTCTATGAGCTCGCTCAGCCTCGCGTAGTCTCCCCTGTTTGCGGGCAGGAAGGCACCCTCGTAGAGCATCATCTCTATGCTCCTTCTCAGCCCGTCCGCCTTTGTTTCGAGGTCTCCGACGAGCTCCTCGTACTTCTTGGCCTCCTCCAAGTTCCCGTCTATGTACGTCGCCACGAGCTCCCTGAAGGCCTTTATCGTCTCCTCAACGACCTTCAGATGCTCCTCAATCGCATCGAAGACATCGCTCTCCTTTCCCCCGAAGAGTGCCATCTTCATCCCCCGCTCAGGTATTGCCCGAACCCCTATTTAGCTTTTCCTTCGCCTTTATGAGAACCCAGAGGAGCTCGTTCCTCGGGGCTTCGAGGCCCAGGGAGGAGGCGTATTCAACTATCTTGCCGTTTATGTAGTCAACCTCACTCTTTTTCCCGCGCATTATGTCCTGGAGAGTTGAGTTGTAGTTCTCCCGGGTTCTCTCGATGGTGTCCCAGAGGAGCTCAAGGGGATGAACCTCGAACTCCACTCCAAGTTGCTGGGCAACGATACAGCCCTCCCGAGCGATCTCAACGGATATGCCCTCCAGTTCAGGGATTTCGCGGAGGAGGCCGTTTTTAACTTCTAAAACGGTTCCGAGGCCGTTTATGACGGAGTTGACTATGGCCTTTGCCCACTTCCACCCGAGGGCGTTCTCGGTGAGCTTTGTCTCCAGTCCGGCGTTTCTGAAGGTCTCTGCAACCTTCTCGACGAACCCGTGCCTCCCCCTTGGATACTTCCCTATCACCGTTATCCCCTTCCCAGTCCACCTGACCTTCCCCCACTCGGTGAGCATGGCCCCGTTCGTCGTTACCCCGCCGATGACCTTGTCGGTAAACTTGAGTGCAAGCTCCTCGTTCCCAAGGCCGTTCTGTAAACTGAGTATCCACGTGTTCTCGCCTATGCAGCGCCTGGCGCATTCGAGGGCTTCCCTCGTCGAGTAGGACTTGACGGTGAGGAGGAGCAGATCGGGCGGTTCCTCCGGGGCGTAGACTTCAGCTTTGGGGTACACCGTGAACTCCTCCGCGCCGGTTATCATGAGTCCATTCTCCCTCACGGCATTTACGTGCTCTTCCCTCCCTATGAGCGTCACGTCGTGACCCGCTCTGGTTAAGAGGGCACCGAAAAGGGAGCCTATCGAGCCGGCACCAAGGACGTAGACCTTCACGCTATCACCTCAGCAGCTTCCTAAGGTGGTGGATGGAGTAGAGCATGAGCAGAGCCGATGCGGTGAAGAATACGTCGGGGTTCATACCGCTCAAATTGGCCGCCGGAATGGTTAAGAGAACCGCTGAACCCGCTAAGATCCCACCGCTTGAGATGCCCCTGTTGCCGGAGAGCATGGAGAGGGCCGCGATGAGCCCCGCGATTTTAAACCCTGTTTTGGGCAACATCAGGGAAGCATAGGCCAGGGTTCCAGCAACTGCGGCGTTTAAGAGCCTCTCCCACATCTTCACCGGCTGCTTCTCCATCCTGAAGGGCACCGCTGAGACCGCCGCTACAATCCCCGCGATCGCGAGGTAGCCGCCGCCCGAGAACCACTCAAACAGCAAACCGCTTGCCACCGCTGCCGCCCCGTAGGGAAGCGCCCTCTCCTTAAGCGCCGCCAGGCCGAGCAGGCAGTAGAGCAGCACGGGGGGTAGGCTGTCGCTCGGAAGCCCCGCCGTCAGGTAGACCGTTAGCAACAGTGCAACGGCGAGCGGAATCAGCTCTAATCTCCTGCCCATCTCCCACCGGAAACCCTTTAACACTTCCCCTTAAATCCTTTCGTGTCACCGATGCCGGGAGCGGGCTCAAGGGGGATGGGGATGTTAGGCGTCGAGAGGTTTCAGGTCGGGGGAAGGGTTCTCTGGATAGGTGTCATTTCCTCGGGCAGGGTTCAGGGGATCGCCTTTGCCTTCGACAGGAGAACCCTCCTGGGGAGGATCGGCCGGGTTGCGGCTTTCCTCAGGCGGAGGGGAGTGAAGGTTTCCCTCGATGTGGAGCCAAGTGAGTACCCTGAGATGGTCTACCGCGTCTTAATCGGAGGGCTTGACAACCGTGAGTTCCTCGGGGAGCTTTCCTTTGAAGGTCTTACGCCCTTCGAAAGGAGGGTTTACGAATGGCTCACGAAAAACGTTAAAAGAGGTTCCGTCATAACATATGGTGCGCTTGCAAGGGCTCTCGGAACCTCCCCGCGGGCCGTGGGCGGTGCGATGAAGAGGAATCCCTACCCGATAGTGGTGCCCTGCCACAGGGTCGTCTCGAAGGGGGGCATCGGCTACTACAGCTCGGGAGTCAATGAAAAGGCCTTCCTGCTCGAAATCGAGGGGGTGAAGTTATGAACAAGCTAAAGGCGTACATCATCGGTCTGATCATTGTTCTGCTCGCCATAGCGGCCGGCATAGTGTGGTACGGTGGCTGGAGGCTCCTTCTCCAGGTCGTCCTCGGGATAGGCTTCATAACCCTGACGCTCGGCCTTCTGTTCTTCACGGCTCTAACTCTCTACGCCGAGAGCTGGAAGTACGGGGCCATGCTCTCAGTCCTGAGCGCAGTAAGCGCCTACGGCACGTACCTCGTGATAGTCTGGCGGCACCTCTGGGTTGTCTGGGCGATCGTGGCGTTTTTCGTCCTCTTCCTTGCCTTCGGGGTCTGGTACGTCAGCGAGCCAGACCTCGGTCTCGTTGACCGCTTCCGCTCTGCCCAGACGCTGGAGCAGATGGGCAAGTACAGGCAGGCCGCTAAAAAGTACGAGAAGGCCGGTAATTACATGAAGGCCGCTGAGATGTACGAGAAGCTCGGCTGGATGGAGAGCGCCGCATGGGCCTACGAAAAGGCCGAGAAGTACGAGAAAGCTGCTGAAATCTACGAGCAACTGTACGAGAAGGAGAAGGACACCTACTACCTCAAGGAGGCCCACGAGTACTGGAAGAAGGCCGGAAACATGGAGAAGGCCGCCAAGGCCCTTGAGCGCTACGCCGAGGAAGAACCGTGGTTCTGGGAGGACGTTGCAAAGCTCTATGAAGAGTTGGGAAACGAGGAGAAAGCTAAAGAAGCCTGGGAGAAAGCGTTGGAGTACTACAAGAGTGAAGCCGAGGAGGAGGGCGTGTTTTACGAGGACGTCGGCAACATCGCTCGTAAGCTCGGCATGGAAGAGCTGGCGAGGGAAGCCTATCAGAAGTTCCTCGAATACTGCCTTAAGGAAGCTCAAGAAGACCCGATGTGGTGGAAGCACGTTGCTGAGGCCTACGAGTACCTCGGCGAGAAGGAGAAGGCAGAAGAGGCGAGGAAGAAGTACGAGGAGTACAGACAGAGGATCATGAAGTCTAACGAGGAGACCTCGAACTTCCCCGAGGAGAAAGGGGAGTGAGCTAATTTATTTCACTTGTGGCTCCTTAAAAAAGGAGCTCTTCGGTTTCTTCTTCAACTATCCTGTCCATCTCCTCGGCGGTTAGGTTCTCGCCCTTGAAGATGCCCCAGTACTTTTCTATCTTCTTCCTTATTGTAACGAGAACTATCTCTCCGTTTCTCTCCTCGATGTAGAATTCCCTGGAGCGAAGCTTCTTTCTGATGCTGGCGGGGAGGTAGAGCCTGCCGTTATCGTCGAGTCTTGCAACTTCAACCGTCATGGCAGTTTATTTGATTTTGGTAGTTTGGTTCCTCAATATAAACCCCCTCTTTCCTCCTCTTCTTTAAGCTCCTCCTCCAGCTCCCGCTCCTTTCTTTCGGCCTCCCTCTCTATGTAGCTTGAGATGCCCCACAGGAGCAGCGCCAGGACTATGAGGGCGCCAGCCGCCTCAAGAAAGCGCCAAGTGGTTGGAGTACTGACTCCCCCAGGTGCCGGTACCGGGATCGGCATTTTCCACCCCATGGGAAATCTGATGCTCTCCTTAAAAGGTTTTAAACATCGCGGCGATTAACTATACGGAGGTGGTGTTTTGTCCGCCGGTGAGGAGGAGAAGCCCAAGCTTAACATCGCCAAGCTCTCGAAGATGCCTCTGAGGCTTGTGATGGACGAGAAGTTCCTCAAGCTCTCCCCGGACGACAGGATAGAAGACCTAATAAAGGGAATTGAGCACAGAACCTGTGCGGTCGTTGCTGACGAGGCCGGAAGGTTGCTCGGCTTCATATCCGTGGACGAGATAATAAACCTCATCGTCCCGCCAACGGATTACGTCCTTGTCGGGATAGACGCCCTCAAGGAAGCGCACTTCGACTGGAACAGGCCTGTGAAGGAGATCATGAACCCGAAGCCGATAACCCTCTCCCCCGACGATCCCCTCGGCTACGCCTTAGGGATGATGCTCGAAACTGGCGTGAGGCAGTTCCCGGTCGTGGAGGGGAAGAAAGTCGTTGGAACCTTCTCCGCCCAAAGCGTCATAAGGCTCCTGAGGGTCTTCGCGCGGTGATGGCAGTGGAGCCCGAGCTGATCCTTTACATAGCCGCCATGCTTACGGTTGCGGAGGTCTTCGGCTGGGCGTTCGCGAGGATTAACCAGCCGGTCGTCTTAGGCCAGATAGTGGGAGGTATCCTCCTCGGCCTGGCGATGCCGCCCACGGAGGAAGTTAAGGACATCTCCATGATAGGGGTTCTCCTCCTCCTCTTCATGGCCGGCCTTGAGAGCAGCGTTGAGGAGCTCAGGGAAGCGGGTAAGGCGGGCGTGTCCGTGGCCGGAGTGGGGGTTCTCGTCGCTTTTCTGATGGGCTTCGGCATCGCCTACCCCTTCAAGGGCTTCCAGGAGGCGCTCCTCTACGGCGCCCTGACGACGCCAACCAGCGTCAGCCTAACTGTCAGGGTGCTGATGGAGCTCGACGCTCTCAAAACCGTTGAGGGGAACACCATACTGACGGCGGCCATAGTCGACGACATCCTCGGAATAATCGTGCTCACTATAGTCATCTCTTCCCTCGGCTCTGGAGGGGTTAGTATCCTCAGCGTATCCCTCATCCTGCTCCTCGTGGGGGTTTTCCTCGCGGTCATGGTCTACGCGGTTCCCCCCCTCATGGACTACTTCCTCAGGCGGGTCGTGAGGCTCGGCTTCGCTGACTCCACGGTAACGCTTTCGATGGCGGCCCTCTTTGCCTTCGCCTACCTCGCGGAACACATGAACCTCGCCTCCATCCTCGGCTCCTACCTCTTCGGCCTTGCCCTCAGCGAGACGGAGTTCAGAAAGCCCATATTTGACCACACGAGGGTTATAGCCCATTCCCTCTTCGTGCCCCTCTTCTTCGTGGACGTGGGGATGAACATCCCCCTCAGGGGCCTCTCCTCAGCAGGCGTCTTCGCACTGCTCTTCAGTTTGGTGGCGATCCTCAGCAAGGTGGTAGGCTGCTCCCTCGGTGCCCTCTTGGGCGGTCTCGGGAGGAAGGCATCGCTCAGGATAGGCGTCGGGATGATACCGAGGATGGGAGTCGAGCTGGCAATGCTCGCGATAGCCCTCAAAGAGGGCATAGTGGGCTCAGACGCCTACCTGGTCGTGGTGACGATGATATTCCTGAGCACGCTCGTCACGCCTACCCTTCTGAAAGCCGCCTTCAGGAGCGGGCGGTCTCAACATTTTTAAAACCTGAGTAGAACCACCTCCGGTGGCAGGCGATGATGGGGATGAACCCGAGGCAGATGAAGAGGCTCATGCGTCAGATGGGCATAAAGATGGAGGAGCTTGAGGACGTGAGCGAGGTGGTCATCAGGCTCCCTGACAGGGAGGTGGTAATTCGGGATCCTACCGTGACAATAATGACAGTTCAGGGGGAGAAAACCTACCAGATTGTTCCGGGCTCAGAGGAAGTCAAGCCCATCCTGAAGATCTCGGAGGAGGACGTGAAGCTCGTCATGGAGCAGGCTGGGGTTGATAGGGAAACTGCGAAAAAAACCTTAGAGGAGTCTGGGGGCGACCTCGCAGAGGCTATACTGAAGCTAACGGAGGGCTGAGCCTACAGCCCCCCATGCTCCTCCTCGAAGGCGTTTATCGCCTTGACAAGGGGTATGAGGTGCATCAGCGCCGGTCCCCCGGCCATTAAGACGGCGACGAGACCCGCCTCCACGAGCTCCTGGGGCTTTGCGCCCGCCTCAAGGGCCTTCCTCGTGTGGAGGTAGATGCACCATTCACAGCCCGCCGCTATCCCAAGGGCGAGCGCAATGAGCTCCTTCTCCCTCGTCGTGAGTGCTTTGTTGTCGAGGGTCTCACGCAGGAACCTTGAGAAGGCCGCTATCTCCTTTGGGTGCTCCTTCCCGAGCTTTTCGAGGAGCTCCTCTATCTCCCTAAGCTTGACCTCAACTCCCTCCGAATCCACGCGCATCACCGTCTAACGGTGGGGTGGAGGGTTTAAAGGCCTTTTTTAAACCGAAGTATGGAAACCATAGGTTCAGGCGGTTGATTTCATCTGGATTATCCCTGATATCGCGTCTATGAGGGCCGCGATTATGTTGTCGTGCTTTCCGCCTTCCACCCCGTAGATTCCTTTAAGGACTTCCTCAAGGCCCTTTAATGTCTCGACGTCCATCTCAAGCAGCCTCTCCGACTCCCTCGCAAGGTACCTCAGGGTTACGCCCCTCGTCGAGGGCTCCTCCAAGAGGTCTTTCACCACGAGCATTATCGCCTTTGAGAACTCCGGTGTCGGCATGCGCTTCCAGAGGGAGCTTATAAGCTCAAGGGCCCCCTCCGCGTCCCTCGTCTTCTTCGACTTAAGGAGCACGTCCAGGAGGGACGTGAAGAACTGAGATGTCCCCGGGTAGAGTGTGTATATATCCGCCATGGTCTCGGCCGCTGTTTTCCGCATCCAGGGGTTGTTGCTCTTCAGGAACTCCCCTAAAACGGGGAGCACGCTGTACGCATCGGAGGGGGTCAGGTGGGTCGTGAGCCTTGAGACCACCCAGAGGGCGTCCGCCCTCCTCATCGGATCCTCTGAGCTGAGCATGTCGAGGATCTTTGAAAGAACCACCTGGTCTATCTTGGCGAGCTCTACTACGACTTCCGTCTTCCCTGCATCGAGAAGTCTTTCAACGTCCTCTGGCCCGTATTCGCTTATCTCAAGCTTTTTCTTCAGTTCTTCCTTTGTAATGACTTCTTCCCCTGTTTCTTCTACCTTTTCCAGCTTCTCCCTGATGAGGTTTGCCATAGCGGCGAGCTTAACGTCCCCGGAGACGCTCTGGCTCTTTTTGAGTACTTTAATGCGGCTCCTCTTCGTCAGGAGGTGGGCCTTCGAGAGCAGCCTGTCAATGGACATAAGCGCCCTTTCCCTGATGTAGGGGTCCGGGTGCTCTATCAAATCGGCCATCTTGTCGGCGATCTCGTTGAAAAGGACCCTGTCCTCGGTTTGGTACGCCATCTCCGTTAGAGTCGCTATCGCGGCGCTCTGGACTTCCCTGTCCTTTGAGGAGCGGACGATGTTGAAGAGCCACCCTATGATCCTCCTCGCGATCTTAACCGCAACGGAGCCGAGCTTTCCGAGTCCCTCCGCCGCGTACTCGCTCAGTATCGGCATGCCCCTCTTAACGACGTCCATCAGGGCCTGCGTTACCATCTCGTACTCATCGTCGCTCAGCTCGCCTCGCGCGAGGAGCTCGTTCAGAACCTCTATGGCCTTCAGCGCTACCTTTTCCTCGTCCCCGGTCAGCTCTATGACCTTTTTCAGGACTTGGCCAACCCTCTCCGGCGGCAGGTTGCCGGCCTTTATGAGGCCTTTTATGACCTGAAGTGCGTTGGCCCTGACCTGGGGGTCCTTGTCTTCCAGCAGCTCCACAACGACATGGAACGCATCGTCATACAATGCTGCGAGCTTTGTGACTTCCTTTACCTTCCATTTCAGAAGGTCTTCCCTGATACCCTCCTTCTCCACGACTATCTCCCCGACGCCCATGGCTCTCCCCGAAATCTTTATTCCGCGTTCCCGGATTTAAACGTTGGGTTTGTAGACCTCTTCCAGTGTCCTCCCATCGAACACCGGGCCGTCCCGGCAGACCAGGTACCTCCCGAGGGCGCAACTCCCGCAGACGCCTATCCCACACTTCATATAGCGCTCCATGGAAGCCTGGACGTTTCTGTATCCCATTATTCTGAGAACCTCGATTATCATCCCCTCGGGGCCGCACGTGTAGACCTGGTCAAAGTCCGCCGTCTCCCTGAGGACGTCGGTGGGGTAGCCCATCCTTCCGGCGGAGCCGTCCTCCGTCGTGAGCACTACCTCATCAACGTAGTCCCCGATGTCCCACAGGGCCAGCTCTTCCCTCCTCCTCGCTCCGTACACCAGCGTTACCTCCTCGAACTTCCTTCCCCAGAGTCTGGCGAGCGCACGGAGTGGGGGTATCCCAATGCCGCCAGCTATGAGGGCCACCCTCTCTCCTTTAGCCCTAAAGCCGTTCCCGTAGGGTCCCCTGATCCACACCCTGTCACCTTCCCCGAGCTCAAAAAGCCTCGACGTGAAGGGGCCCCTCCTCTTCACCATAAGCGCGTCCTCTCCAGCCAAGCTGAAGGGCTTCTCACCGACCCCGGGGATCCAGAGCATCAGAAACTGGCCCGGCGTGAAATCGAGTCTCTCCGCCAGTCTGAAGACCCGGACGTTGTCCGCGACGTCAAAGGTCTCCCTTATGTCCACTGCCCTCAACATCGAGCCTCACCCCCACGGCTTTCGATACGATCTCATCCTCCTCCATAACGACCTCCCCCCGGATGATCGTCCTGCTCGCCTTTCCCCTGAGCCTCCTGCCTTCCCATGGGCTCCAGCGGGCCTTTGAGTAGAACTCCCCCGGCTTCACAACCCACTCCCTCCCAATGTCCACTACCGTGAAATCAGCCCACGCCCCTGGCCTGAGGCCCATCTCGGATATACCAAAGAACCTCACGGGATTTGAGTGCATCTTCTCAACTATGTCCCCAAGTTCCATCAGGCCCCTGTTGATGGCGTCCAGGAGCAGGGCCACCTCGGTCTCAAGCCCCGGTATGCCGGCGGCCCCAGCGGCCTTGTCTTCGATCGTGTGCGGGGCGTGGTCGCTCGCTATTATCGGTATCCTCGACAGGTTCTCCCATAGAGCCCTCCTATCCACCTCTGGCCGAAGGGGAGGGTAGACCTTGAGCATCGGGTTTCTCCTGTAGTCTACTTCCGTAAGAAGGAGGTGGTGGGGTGTGACCTCGAAGCTAAGCCACGGCAGTCTTGAGCTCAGGATCTCCCTCAGAGCCCCTCCGGTTGAGACGTGGCAGATGTTAATTGGCTTTTTCAGCCTTCTGGCTGCGTTTAAAGCCCTCTTAACGGCCTTGACCTCGGCCTCGGGCGGTCTCGTTGGGTCGGTCTTTACTATGCCGGCGTCCTCGGCGTGCACGCTTACCGCTCCCGGGGAGCAGGAGTAGTCAGCCTCAAAGTTCTCCGAGTACAGGCCGCCCGTTGACGGTGCCATGAAGATTTTGTAAAAATCCGCTCCGGCTTCCATGGCCTCGCTGCAGTTGTCTGCTACTAAAAACCCGAGGGCGTAGTTCGAGTAGGCCTTTCCAGCGAAGGAGCGGAGCCTCTTTCTGAATGTTTTCCCGTCGGCTACCGGCGGTCTGGTGTTGGGCATGTCGAAAACCGCTGTTAAGCCCCCGTGAACTGCCGCCATGGTGCCGCTTTCCACGGTCTCTTTTTTCCGCTCTTCGAAGTCCCTGAGATGGACGTGGGTGTCTATGAGGCCCGGCAGGAGGATTTCCTTCCTTTTGAGTCTGACGATTCTTTCTCCTTTAAGGGAACCCGCTGATATGGCGCTTATTTTCTTCCCATCAACGGCGATGCTTCCGTGAATGATCTTCTTAGAGTAGAAAAACCGCCCTTCAATCACGAGCTCGTGCATGGTTGCCCGTCCGGTGTTGACATCGATTCATTTTAAGGCTTTTGCTTGGCGTTTTAAATAGTAATCCTTAAATATGGCTCGTGTGTATAGATTCATGCCATTATACGGCGTATGTGGCAACGTTGCCAAAACCTGAAGGAGGCAGTAAGGTATGAATCGGAAAGCCCTAAGCCTGTTCGTCATGGGCTTGATGTTGTTTAGTGTATTTTTTGTTGCAAAGCCAGCCAGTGCTGCAGGAGTGCCAGGGGACACCCTCAAGATCGTTCAGCTCGCCGCCCAGGGCAGCCTCTTCATGGGTGTCTTCAATCCATCACCGAGCGGAATGACGGACGTTTATACGCTCCGCGTTTGGTACTTCCTCAATGATCCAGCGGTGACTATGGGCCCCGACGCCCAGTACCACAACTACCGCTGCCAGCTCGTTGACATAAAGTACAACGTCCAGGTACCTGACGATGCTGTAATCTGGAACGGAACCCAGAAGAAGTGGATAGCCCCCGATGCGGGCAAGACCGCTAAGAGTGCCGTCACCTGGAAGTGCGGCCTCGGAACCTGGGTTGACGGCCAGCCCATAACCCTCGCCGACTACCTCTTCGACTACGCCATGGTCTGGGAGTGGTCATACCAGGACGGCAACGACGACAAGTACTACAGCGAGGACTACGCCAACAACTACCAGGGAACCCTCCAGCTCGTCATGGGCCTTAAGGTGGACAAGGTCACAAACGACTACATTGAGTACACCATCTACCAGGACTTCGTCGTCCCCTACGACATGTGGAGCACCGCCATCGGCAACTACATGGAGAAGCCATCCTTCCCGTGGGAGCTCTACAACGTTATGAGCGAGATGGTCGCAAAGGGCGTTAACGGTGAGGCCTTCTCCTGGAGTACCACCCCGCAGAACGGTTACCAGCTCGACATGATTGACCCGGAGCAGGCCCCCTACTTCAAGGCCGAGGCCCAGGCACTCATGAACAACCCGATACCTGTCTGGCTCAGCAGCAACCTCGGAGACTGGCTCCAGAAGTGGGGCGTAAGTAAGGAGCAGGCCGGAATAACCACCGACCTCGCCAAGGCCGGCTACCAGGGCATCATCAAGTGGGTTGACAACTACAAGAACGTCCTCATAAGCGACGGCCCGTACTACGTCTCCAGCTACGACCCGAAGGCAATGAAGGTCATAATGAAGCTCGCCAACAACAAGAGGGTAGGCTTCGCTACCGATAAGATCAACGGCAAGGCCCTTCCGTGGGATCCGTACTGGAAGGAGATCGACCTCTACGGCACCCTCAACAAGGACACCGCGATCCTCGCGGTTGCCAAGGGCGAGTATGACTTCTACTGGTACGCCACCGCGTACAGCGACATAGCGAAGGTCCTGCAGAAGTACGGCAACAGCCTCAACCCGCTCAAGACCATTGCAGTCTGGTGGTCAGTTGACCTCAACCTCGTCGGCGACCCGACAACCGGTCTCGTCAACTCCTCAGGAACCATCAAGTTCAACCCGATGGCCCTCAGGGGCGTGAGGTACGCCATGAACTGGCTCATCAACAGGCAGTACATCGTCAGCCAGATCCTCCAGGGCGGAGGCGCCCCGATGTTCGGGCCCGAGGTCAGCGGACAGGTTGACGCGTACCAGAGGATAATGACAGTTGCAAACGCCCTCGGCTTCACCCCGCAGGGTGATGAACAGTACGCTATCAAGCTCATAGACAACGCCATGAACAGCGCCGCCCAGGCCCTCGCGGCCAAAGGGCACACCCTGAAGAAAGTAGACGGTGTCTGGAACTACGACGGCAAGCCCATTACCATCAACCTCATCGCCCGTGTTGAGGACCAGAGGCTTGATGAGGGCAAGTACCTCGCCCAGATCCTCCAGAAGGCGGGCTTCAAGGTCAACCTCCTCCAGTGGCAGAGGAGCCAGGCCGGCAAGACCGTCTACGGTCAGGATCCGAGGACCCTCCAGTGGCACGTTTACACCGAGGGCTGGGTTGTCAGCGGAGTCCAGACCGTCGCAAGCATGGCGTGGGACTTCTGGTTCTTCGACTACTACGTTGACCCGAACTGGGCTACCAACTACCACAACCCGATGACCGTTAACGACCTCGTCCAGACCATCTCCAACGGCGACCTCAACAGCTTCATAAGCACCCTCAAACTCAAGTACTACAACACCCCGGACAAGCTCATGAAGATCATCAAGTGGACCGGCTATGACCTCGCTATGGTCTTGGCCTACAACACCTGGACCGGCCCGGACAACACCAGCGTCAGCATAAAGACCCTTGACCAGTTCTGGGATCTCTACAAGCTCGCCTACGGAACCCACATGCTCAACTCACCGCGCGTCTACACCGCCGAGACCTGGAACTTCTTCCTGACCAACAAGAAGATAACCGTCGGCATGCCCGACCCGATCAGCGGCCTTGGAAGCTTCCTCGCGGCCAGGTCGGTCTACCCGAGCGGCACCAGCACGGGCAGCTCAAGCTCCTCAAGCTCTTCGAGTAGCAGTACTACCTCTTCGTCGAGCAGTACTACGTCGACTTCCTCTACTTCGAGCTCTTCGAGCAGTACTTCTTCGACTTCGAGCTCTTCGAGCAGCAGTACTTCTTCAACCTCGTCCTCATCAAGCAGCACTTCATCCTCGAGCAGTATGTCTTCGAGCAGTACCCCTTCGAGCAGTAGTTCAAGCCCGTCAAGCACTCCTTCGAGCAGTAGCAGCAAGGGCGGCTGGCACATTTGCGGGCCAGCAGCAATAATAGCCCTCGCAGCACTCCCACTCCTCCTCAGAAGGAGGAAGTGAACCTTTCCCCTTTTCTCTTTTCTCTTATGTACCTTTGAGTCTTGATGTATTCATCTATACACATGTGCCCTTTTGGGAAAACTATTTAAACTTTAACTTTCACGTAAAACTTGACCCTTGACGAGCATAGCTGGCAACGTCTGGAGGGGTTAAAATGGC
>WAKU01000102.1 GCA_015523195.1 Thermococcus sp. | reverse complement strand
TCGACCCCCAGAAGTGCCCAACCTGCTGGCGCGTCGGCTTTATGCTCTCCAACAAAGCCCGCGAGAGATTCAAACAAGTGGCGAGCGGAAAAGTAGGCTGGCCAGTCGACATATTCCTCGACCCACCAACCAACGCACTCCTCGTAGTCTCCCCAGCCGTCTACCAGGAGCTCCAGAACACGCAGGACTTCAACGGCAACGCCGGGCCGCAAGCCCCAACCCTCCTCGAGAGGATCGAGAAGGGCCTCAACATCAGCGTCCTCGTCTACACCAACCAGAGCCCAATGGCTATCGTAAACAACGCCACGGCCCTTAAGAAGAACAAGATAATCCTCGCCGACGTTCCAAGCGGGCTCTACAACAACGTCAGTAGCATAGTGTCCGAGAGAAAGCTCGACATCAGGGTCTCCTACTTCAAGAAGAGCCCCCAGGAGGCACCGAAGGACTTCGTTGAGAGGGTCATCCACCTCTATGGCCCCTACGCCCTGGCTTTCGACCCTGCCCTGAAGTCGCCGGAGTTCTTGGAACTGACGGGATCAGCACCGACAAAGGAAGCCGCTTTAGCAGAGGCGAAGAGGATATACAGCGTCCTCCGGAGCGGTTCGCTGGCGGTCAAACTCCACGTCATAAGCGAGGAGTACATATCCCCGACGCTTGGGGAGGGCTTCAAGGAGCAGGCCGGACTCGCTGGTATAGGTGCACTCATAACCGTGCTCCTCATAGTCTACTTCCACTACAGGCGCTGGAAGATAGCAATACCCGTTGCCAGTACGAGCCTCTTTGAGGTCACCATAATCCTCGGCCTCGCGGCGCTGATAAGGTGGAACCTCGACCTCCCGAGTATAGCAGGTATCATAGCGGCCATCGGTACGGGCGTCGACCAGCAGATCGTTATAACCGACGAGCTCCTCGGCGGCGGAGGGGGAGTCAGCAGGAGGATGGGCGTGCTCAGGAGGATGGCGAGGGCGTTCTTCATCATCTTCGCCTCGGCAACGACCACGATAGTTGCAATGAGCTTCCTCCTGTTCTATTTCGTCGGGACGCTCAAGGGCTTCGCCGTCACGACGATCCTCGGCGTCCTCATAGGTGTGTTCGTAACGAGGCCGGCGTACGCGGAGATAGCGAAGTACCTCCTATCGCTCGACTGAACCTTTCTTTTTTATCATCTCCCTGGGGTGATGGCTATGTTCGTCGTGATAATGGGCGCAGGCAGGGTTGGTTATCTCGTGGCCAAGCTCCTCGAAGGGGATGGCCACGACGTTACAGTGATAGAGACGGATAAGAGGAGGGCCCAGGAGCTCTCCCTTAACATCAATGGTCTCGTGATAGAGGGCGATGCCACAGATCCGAAGACCCTTGAGGAGGCGAACATAAAGCAGGCCCACGCCTTCGCGGCCCTGACTGGGAAGGACGACGCAAACATACTCGCCTGCATCCTCGCCAAGAACCTGAACCCCAACGTCTACACGGCCCTCAGAATAAGCAACCCGAAGAACAAGATGATATTCGAGAGGGTTGAGGATCTGAAGAAGTACTTCAACTTCATAATCTCCCCGGAGGAGATAGCGGCCGAGTACATATCAAGGAGCCTCGCAAACCCAGGATTCAACAGGGTTCTCTTCCCCAAGGAGGGGGCAGAGATAGTCCGCTTTGAGATAACGCCCGAGAGCTGGGTGGCGGGCAGGGCCGTCCGCGACCTCAACCTCCCGAGGGACTCCCTGATAATAGCGATATACGACAGGAAGGGCAACCTCACGATACCCTCCGGCGATACAAAACTCCCGGAGGAGGGCTACCTGATAGTCTTCGCAAAGGCGGGCGTCCTGGAGGACGTGAAGGAGATATTCGAAAGGAAAAAGCCGGGCCCTTCCCCGTCGTAGATCACCTGAGGGAGAGCCAGAAGAGGGCCCTCGCCGCCCTCTCCGGCGTGGGAAAGTTCTTGATGCCCTCTTTTTCGAGGAGCTCAAGCCCGTCCCTGACCAGTTCTCCAGCCATGAAGTTAACGACAACGGGCTTTCCGCAGTTGGCCTCGATGATCGCCCTTGCCACCTCCCCGCTCGGAACGAATATCGGCGGGACGCAGATCACGAGGATGGCGTCAACGTTATCGTCACGGCAGACAGTCTCGATGGTTCTCCTGTACCTCGTGTAGTCGGCGTCGGCTATGAGGTCGATAGGGTTCTTAACGGAGCACTGGGGGGGAAGGAAGGAGCGCAGTTTTTCAACGGTTTCGACACTCAGGCCGGCCATCTCAAGCCCCAGTTCCTCAAGCTTATCCGCCGCGAGGACGCCGGGCCCACCGGAGTTCGTTATTACCGCAACGCGCCTTCCTGCCTTAGGGTGCATCTCAAAGGCCTTCGCGGCATCAAAGAGCTCCTCCATCTCCCGAACCTCAATGGCACCCGCCTGCCTGAAGGCGGCGCGGTAGATTTCGTAGCTCCCGGAGAGGGAGCCCGTGTGGGAAGAGGCCGCTCTGGCACCGCTCGCACTCTTTCCGGCTTTAAGAATGATAACGGGCTTTCTCCCGCTCGCATACGTGAGAGCCCGGAGGAAGCGCCTCCCGTCCCTGACCCCCTCTATGTAGAGGGCTATCACCTTCGTGTTCGGATCGTCCGCGAAGTACTCCAAAAAGTCGCTCTCATTGAGGTCTGAGGCGTTTCCGTAGGAGACGAAGGCAGAAAACCCTATCCCCTCCTCGTTCCCCATTGCTAAGGCCGCGCCGCCGAAGGCACCGCTCTGACTTATCAGGGCCAGCCCCCCTTTCCTGACCCTGACCTCGAAGGAGCCGAAGAACTTCCCATGGACACCAAAGATTCCCGCGCAGTTTGGCCCTATAAGCCTTATCCCGTGTTTTTTAGCCTTTTCAACCAGCTCACACTCCAGTTCACGGTTACCGACCTCAGAGAAGCCGGCACTTATCACCACGGCACCCCTTATGAGCGGCCCGATCTCGTCTATTAGAGACGGGACGATCTTTGCCGGAACCGCGATTATCGCCACGTCAACCGGCCTTTCAAGCTTCCTCACGATTTCGAAGGTTCTCCCGGCTACCTCAACTTGGCCACCCCGGGGGTTCACCGGCACAACTTCCCCCTCAAAGCCGCCCTCAACTATGTTCCTGAGGATCTCCCTCGCTATCGCACCCTCCCTGAAGGACCCGAAGACGGCGACGCTCCGGGGGTAGAAAAAGTACTCGAGCTCCCGCCCCATGCTTTCACCTCCAGTGGCCTGTGGGTTATCGAATCAAAAACTTTGCGCTGCGAAAGGCTTAAAGGGAAGGGGGGAGAGTAAGGGTTTCAGGTGGGGCGATGAGGTTTGGTATAGTCGCGAGGAGGGACAGGGAAGCCGCTTTAAAACTCGCGTACAGGGTCTACGACTTCCTAAAGATAAGCGGCTACGACGTCGTGGTGGACAGGGAGACGTACGAGCACCTGAGGCAGTTCGATGAGGGGGACGTGGTTCCGCTTGAGGAGTTCGACGTGGACTTCATAATCGTTATAGGCGGGGACGGCACGATACTCCGGGTGGAGCACAAGACCAAGAGGGACTTCCCGATACTCGGTATCAATATGGGGACCCTGGGCTTCCTGACGGAGGTCGAGCCGCACGAGGCCTTTTTCTCCCTGAGCAGACTGCTCGAAGGGGAGTACAGCATAGACGAGAGGATGAAGCTGAGGACGTACATAAACGGAGAGAACATCATCCCCGATGCCCTCAACGAGGACGCGATCCTGACCGGGGCCCCCGGGAAGATCATCCACCTCCGCTATTACATAGACGGGGGCTTGGCCGATGAGATACGCTCCGACGGGCTGATAGTCTCGACTCCCACTGGCTCCACGGGCTACGCCCTCTCAGCTGGGGGGCCCTTCGTCGATCCGCGGCTCGACCTGTTCGTTATAGCCCCCCTGAACCCGATAGCCCTGAGCTCAAGGCCCATGGTGGTTCCTGCATCGAGCAGGGTTGAGGTGCTCCCCCTGCCCCCGGAGAGGGAGCTCATACTCACCGTGGACGGGCAGTTCTACACGAGGCTGGAACCCAAAACGGAGATAGTTGTGAAGAAGTCCCCGAGGAAGGCCAAGTTCGTGAGGTTCTCAAGGGACATATACCCGAAGTACCCCCTCAGGATCAAGAAGAGGTTTTAGGCTCCTGGGGCTTCAGGCCGAAGTGGCCCATGACGATAAAGCCCAATATCATCGGAAGCCAGAACGAGATTACCCTGTCAACTATGCTAACGGTAACCGCAACCTCCCTGCTGATGCCGAGGGCAACGAAGAGTCCGGCGGAGGTGGCTTCGATCAGTCCCGCGCCGCCGGGAATGATGCTGACAAGGCCGACGGCCGTCGCTATCATCTGAACAACAGTTATATCAACGAGGCTGACGTGGACGTGGAGGCTGAGGAAGAGGAAGTAGTTCCTGAGGATCACGAAGAACCAGGTTAAGAAGGAGTAGCCTGTGGCTATCCAGAAGGCCTCCCTGTCCTTCATGACCAGCTTGAGTCCACTCGTGAAGTGGGGAACGTTGACCTCTATGAGACTGTTGAACTTCTCCTCGTACTTCCTCATCCTCGATGGAATGAGCCTGGCCAGGAAGTTGAAGACCGCGTAGGACGTCCTCTTCACCCTCCTCTCGCTCGTGATTATGAGGGTGAATATCCCTGTGGCCGCAAGGAGGATAACGTTCAGGATTATCAGGAGAACGAAGAGCCCGTGGTAATGCCAGAGGTAGGCGTAAACGGCCGAGAGAAGGAGCATCAGAACAACCGGAAAGAGGTCGAGTATCCTGTCGGCGGTTATGGTCGCCAGAACGATTCCGTAGGTCGAGGAGGAGCGCTTCTTCAGGTAGTACATCCTCACGGCCTCCCCTCCCCCCCTCGCCCCGGGGGTCAGGTTGTTGAAGAGTATCCCAACGAAGAGGGCTACGAAGGTGTCCTTGAACGAGACCTCGACGTCGAGGCTCCTGAGGAGAACGTGCCAGCGGAGGGCCCAGGTTAAGACCCCGAAGAAGTAGGCCACAAAGGCCATCGTGAGCCAGAATGGACTGCTACGCGAGATAACCCTGACTATTCCCTCCGTACCGGCCCACCAGATCAGACCCGCGATCAGGAAGATTCCAGCCGCGAAGGGAATGAGCTTTTTCCATTCCACGTCCCACACCTTCCAGAGCCCGCCGGATCCCGCCTAAAACCACCCGACCCAGTCCATCAGCAACGGGCTGAAACTCCACCGCCAGAGATTTAAACTTTTTTTCAGGGGCAAGATTTCTTACATCTCGAAGATCCCAAACCTGCTGCCGAGGGTGATGAGCCTTAGCAGGCCCCTCCTCAGCATTTCAACACTCCCGAAGTTGGCCTCGAACTGAAGGACGGCCTCACGGCTCCCACGGATCTTATCGAGGACTTCGGTAGGGGAGAGGCGGCCGTCGCGCCTCCAGTTGTAAAGATCCGTCAGAAACTCCTCAGAGCCGTAGATGAAAGACCTCGGAAAGATCTCAAGGAAGAGGCCCAAGAAGTTCTCGTCCACCCTATCCTTTGGAACGGCGACTACGAAGTAGTAGGCCTCGGGCGTCGCCCCCACCTCTATCTGGGGCCTCACCTCAAAGGCTGGGTGGGGGTACTTCATAGGCTCCCACTTTCCGTCTATGAAAATGTAGGCACCGAAAACCGCCTCAACCTCTTCAACGGTGAAGCCCCTCTCGGAGAGCTCCCCCCTGAGCTCCTCATTGAGCTTGAAGATGTCCCCCCAAAGGGAGTTGAGGAAATCATGGACTTCCCTCGCCTTCAGTGCCATGAACCCCACCTGAAGATGGAGGGGGAAGGGGTTTTTAAGGGTTGTTGATGCTTGCGAGGGCCTCGTTTATGGACTCCATTATGTTGGTTTTTACGGTTTTGTTGATTGTGGTCACCTTGACGTCTTTAACGGTGCTGAAGCCCTGAACCTCTATCCTGAGCCTCAGGTAGAGCTCAGCCTGCACCAAGCTCCTCTCCCCGTTGTTAACGTGCCTGGCCCAGGCTTCCCTCAGCGACGATGTGTTTACTTCAGTCGTGAGGGGCACCCTGACGGTTCCGCCGGCTGGGATCACGAGCGGACCCTTCTCCATCTCGCCCCTGCCGACGTCGAGGCCGTTGGCCCGGAGGATGTAGGCGAGCCTGAGGACGGGCAGGGGGTAAGGGTTCGGGTTGCGGAGGACGAGCTCCGTCCTGAACCTCGCAACCCCGCTGGATGAACCGCTGTAGCTTACCTTGGTGTCCAGGAGAGCCGGGGTCTTCAGGAAGGGAACGCCGGCTATCGGCTGGCTCTCAGCCTGCAGGTGGATCTCCTCGAGTATCTTCTGCTGCACCGGAACGGTGACGTTGAGCTTTAATGAGAGCAGGCCGAAGAGCTTCGGGATCACCGTTATCTTCATGCTCCCCCTTTCACCCGCCGCGAAGTAGGAGAGGAAAGCGTCCACCAGCTGGGTGTTGTTTATGACCAGACCAACGTCGAGGTTCCTCCCCGTGGGCGTGTACGTGAACTTCCCAAGCCGGGCAACTTCCCTGCCCATAAAGGATACCTCGACGTTCTTGAGCGTCACGGGCACGAGGAGGGGCCTTGAGTAGGAACCGCTGATGAGTATCTCCGTTTCCTGAGGATCAACTCTTCCCCACCTGGCGGAAAAGCTTGGACTTGACGTCAGAACGGCGTAGGCAACGTAAGAGCCCCATAGGAGCAGCAGTATCGAAAAGATACCGAAGGCCTTTCCGATGGCTCCCACATCATCACCCCCATCTCATTCAGGCGGCGTACTCATCTAAGCTTAAGATCCTTGCCCTCCTCATCGGGGACTGGGGACTTTAAGACCTTAGGAGTTCTGTCATCGATCCTGATAACCCTCGTGAAGGCCTCCTCAAGGAGCGCAACGTAGCGCCCGTCCGCCAGGTCAACGTTCACGAAGTGGAAGCTCCTCCTCCGGCGGTTGCCTATGAAGGAAGTTGCGAAGTTGGTGAGGGTCAGTATGAAGCCTCTCCTGTTGTTCTGTATCAGCACCAGCCTCTCGGAGTTCATGATGACGGTTACCATCTCCTCCCCGGGGTGCTCCTCGTAGTAGTTCTTAATGAAGCTCTCAAATTTCGTCAGGAATATCCCCGGGTCCCTGTGGGGATCCAGTTCAAGGATTACCCTCCCCCACTCAGACGTTCCGCCGGCCTTTATCCGCGCAAGCCCCGAAGGCAGCTCGACGCCCGCGTGCCTTGCCCACCTGAGGATCGGGAGGCTTGAGTCTATGACGTCAACCAGGATGAGCCTCCCCCAGCCGTAGGTCCTCCCGATGAGGTAGAAGAGCACGGGGTACGCTGAGAGTGATGTGTGCTCGATAAGGACGTTCTCCCCTGCCTTCACGCCCAACACGTACTCGCTGAACTTCACCTCAAACACCCCCCTGGATTGACTTTACGGAGTAAAGCTTCCCCTTTTCTACCCTGAAAACGTAGTCGGAGTCCTGCTCAAGGCCCTTCTTCAGGTACTCTGACGCAACGTCGGTGTTGAGGAAGAGGAAGTTGGTCTTGTCAACGATCTGGAGGTACCTCCTCTGAACGGTCTCAAAGTACCTCTCGAGCTTCGGGGGCTCGTCCATGAAGGGGAAGGTGAACTTCTCCACTCCAAGCACTATGGTGTGCCTCCTGCTCTCCTCCGGAACCTTCCTCGCTATACTTGAGTAGAGGGCGAGGTGGTACTCGAAGTCCTCTATGACCTCAACGTTTCCGAGAACGTTTCCAACCTTCACGAAGCCCCTCTCCTTAATAACGGGGATGTCGCCGAGGTCTACCTCAACCCCAGCGAACCTCAGGTTCTGAAAGAACAGGTGAAGCGTGTCAAAGACGTCCACTATGAGCGGTCTTATCCCCCTTCCCCTAAACCCCTCAACGATCCGTGCGAAGACCCTCTCCGGATGGGAGAGCGATGGGTACTCGGTGAGAATGACGCCGCCTTCCTTTGACAGTATCTCGTCTAATTTTCCTCCCATTCAGACCCCCATATTATAAAAGGCCCCAACCCATAAATAAGTTTTGGATGAACTCACAGGCCCTCAACCGCTTTCCTCCAGTTCCCCGGCTTCCTGAAGTCCCTCTCGGTGTAGAGGCCCTCCTTCTTGAGTACCCCTCTCGCCGCCAAGAGGCCCGTTGCGGCTGCGTTGACTATGTCCCGGCTGAGCCCGGCTCCATCTCCCGCCGCAAAAATTCCTTCGATGCTCGTCTCAAGGTTCTCATTAACCTCAACTTTCATCGCGTAGTACTTTATCTCCGGAGCGTAGAGAAGCGTGTGGTCGCTCGCCACTCCCGGAAGAACGCGGTCGAGCTTCTCTAAGCCCTCTATGATGTTCGTCACGACGCGATGAGGCAGGGCCATCGCCACGTCCCCGGGGGTGACGTTCTTCAGCGTCGGCTCGACGTCGCTCCTCCGTATTCTCGCCCAGGTGCTCCTTCTCCCTCTCCTGAGGTCGCCGAGGCGCTGGATTATCGGCTTTCCCCCGCCTATGGTCGTTGCCAGCTGTGCTATGCTCCTGCCGTAAGCTGTGGTGTCTTCAACAGGCTCGGTAAGCTCTATCCTGCTCAGGAAGGCGAAGTTGGTGTTGTTGCTCTTCTTCCCGTGCATTGAGTGGCCGTTTACCCCAACGTAGCCGTCGTAGCGCTCCTCAACTACAAAACCGTTCGGGTTGGTGCAGAAAGTTCTCACGAAGTCGTCGTAGGTGTCGGTGTATATGTGGAACTTGGGGTCGTGGTTTATGCTCGTTACCGGCTCCATCACTATCGCCGGAACCTCGACGCGAACGCCAACGTCAATCGGCCCGTGCCCGGCCTTCAGGCCTATCCTCCCGGCAACGTCGTGGAACCAGTCGGCCCCTCCCCTTCCAGGGGCCACGATTATGTATTTTGCTTTGATCTCGAAGACGTCCTTGCCCCTTCTAACCCTGACCCATCCCCTGCCGAATTCTAAAGCTTTAGTCCAGAGGAGGAAATCCACGCCCTTGCCCTCAAGGTGCCTCTTAATGTCACCGATTACTTCAGGCGTCCTGTCGGAGCCAATGTGCCTTTGGATTATCGGAATGAACTTGACGCCGGCTTGAGCAGCCCTCTGCTCCCAGTATTTAACCTGCTCGGGATCGCCCTTGAAGAGGTTCCCCGGAGCCTTGTGCCTCAGGAAAATCCTGTCAACTTCCCAGACGAGCTGCCAGGCGTAGTTCTCATCGCCAGTCAGCTCGCTTAAATCGCCCCCGATATCCGGCCTGAGGTTTATCGTCCCGTCGCTTAAGCCCCCGGCTCCTCCGACGCCGCTCATTATATGGCAGGGCTGGCAGCCTATGCAGTAGCCGAGCTCGTACATCGGACAGGTTCTCTGGTCAACGTCTCCGCCCTCGTCTATCACCAAAACTTTAAAATCGCTCCTTTCAGCGAGCTCGTAGGCCGCGAAGAGGCCTGCGGGGCCGGCTCCGATAATCACAACGTCATAGGACTTTCCGCTTCCGCTCTTAGAAACCATATTTCCCTTGCCTGGGTCTCCAGCCGAACCCTTAAAAGGTTTTTGGCACCTCCATGCTAAAACTTTTAAGGAACACCCAAAATTATGACCTATTCATGTCAAAAATTCTCCGAAATGTTTAAACCCGGGGAAGTGAAACCTCAAACTTAGTGAACCCCATGGAGGACGCGAGCACGAGCTCAGGTACCAAAGCGAGCAGGGCCCAGAAGGCGCACCTCGTCCACGGGAAGAGGAAGATGCTCCAGCTCAGAAAGAAGGAGGAGCTGAGCCACAACATCCACTACATCTCCAAAGTTCCGGTTAGGATAGTTATGGACACTAACTTCCTCACGGTTTCCCCCGATGATCCTCTAAGCGTCCTGATCCAGAACCTCCGCGGAGAGGAGACATCGGCAGTAGTTGTGGATGAGGGGGGAAGGCTCCTCGGCTTCGTCACCATGAAAGACCTCCTCCACTTCTTTGAGCCCCCGAGGGGGTACTCGATAGTGGGGGGAAGCCTCCTCCGCAAGTACTCATTGAACAGGACTTCAAAGGTCAAGGACATAATGGTCAGGAAGCCCGTGACGATAAAGATCGGGGAAAACCTCGGAAAGGCGATAAAAATCATGTTAGAGGCTGGAAAACACCACCTTCCGGTAATCGACGATGAAAACCGCGTGCATGGAGTCCTCGAGGTTAAAGACATAATAAGGCTGATAAGAATAGTTTCGTCTTAAGGGTCCGCGGGATGATAGCATGGACGTCTTCCTTGAGCTGGCCCTTATCCTAATCACGGCGAAGCTCTTCGGGTACCTCACCGTAAAACTCGGCTTCCCAGCGGCGCTCGGCCAGCTCATTGGGGGGATAGTAATAGGCCCTTCCATTCTCGACCTCGTGGGCTACGACGAAGGCGTTAAGCTCCTCGCAGACCTGGGCGTTGTCATGCTGCTCTTCTTAGCCGGCCTTGAAACCGACGTCGAGGAGTTCAAGCACGTTGGGATACCCGCTTTTATAGTCGCAGCCCTTGGCGTCCTAACCCCCTTCATCCTCGGCTACCTCGGGGCCATGGCCTGGGGCTACTCGAACGTGAAGTCCCTCTTCCTCGGCGGCGTCCTGACCGCTACGAGCGTCGGCTTAACCACGAGCATTCTGATGGAGATGAAGAAGCTCCGCACGAAGGTCGGGACGACCATCTTAGCCGCTGCAGTAGTTGACGACGTCCTCGGCATAATCGTGCTCACGATACTGGTCGGCATAAACACCCGCGGGAGCGTTTACATGGAAGACCTCCTCATAATCCTCGGCGAGGTCGCGGTTTACTTCGCCATAGGGCTCCTCGTGGGAAACCCGGCCGTCAAGGAGACGCTCAAGCTCTCGGAGATGATAACCCTGCCTGAGACGGTGACGGCCTTTGCGATAGCGATAATGCTGATCTTCGCATACCTGGCCGAGCAGTTCCAGATAGCTGGGATAACGGGTGCCTACTTAGCTGGTCTGCTCGTGGCGGGAACCAAGGAAGCTGGGGAGATAGACAAAAAGTTCGTAACCATCGGCTACTCCCTGTTCATCCCCATATTCCTCGTGAGCATAGGGATTGAGAGCGACGTGAGGGTTCTCATGCACGCGGGAACCTTTGCCCTCGTCTACTCCCTGATAGCGATAGTGGGCAAGATACTCGGCTGCGGCTTCGGTGCCTTCGTGTCCAAGTTCAAGCCGGTCGAGTCCCTTCAGGTCGGCATCGGCATGATACCGCGCATGGAAGTTGCTCTGATAATGGCGAACGTTGCCCTGGACGAGGGCGTGTTCAACACCGGAACCTTTTCAATACCCGTTACAGCGGTCATAGTGACAACCGTCGTAACGCCCTTCCTCCTGAAGTGGGCTTTCTCAAGGGAGTAGAAGGCTCGGCCAACCGGGTACTCATCACATCTCATCCAGTGCCGGTTTCGTCATCGCCCCTTGGAGTTAGCATAGCTTTTTAAGGTCGTTTCGGCACTTCCGAACATGAGCGATCTCTCCACGGTACTCAGCTCCGCACTGCTGATGCTCATCATGATAGACCCGAGCGACAAGATACTCCTCGTTACCTTCCTCCGCGAGGACTTTGGGATAGAGGACATAAAGGCCCTCATCGTAAGGGCCAACCTCATAGGCTTCCTCCTTCTGGCGAGCTTCGCGGTTGCGGGCCAGATAATCCTGCAGGACATATTCCACATTGACATCAACGCCCTCCGCGTTGCCGGGGGCTTCGTCCTCTTCAAGATAGGCCTTGAGGCCCTTGAGAGCGGCGGCATATTCACACTGAGGAGGGAGAAAGACATCCTAACTCTGGCCGCGGTTCCGGTTGCGATGCCCCTAATAGCTGGACCGGCCGCGATAACAGCTGTCATAACCTTAACTGCAGAGTACGGCTACACCGTCTCCCTCTCTGCAACGGCAATAGCGATAGCAACTGTTGCAATCTCGATGTTCGTAGCCCTCTACATGATGAAGTCCGTGAACAAAACAGCGCTCAGCGTCACGATAAGGATAATGGGTCTCTTCATTATGGCGATTGGGGCGCAGATGATGGTGGAGGGGGTTATCGGAATATACCTGCTCATGATGAAGGCCGGAGGCTAAGCTTTTAACCTCCGGGGAGCCTTTATTTGGGGGATGGAAATGAGGCTTGAGAGGGTTAAGGGGACGAGGGACTTTTTACCAGAGGAGATGGCGAAGCGGAGGTGGGTCTTCGAGAGGATACGCGAGACCTTCGAGCGCTACAGCTTCCGCGAGGTTCTAACGCCGACTTTCGAGTACACAGACCTCTTCAGGCTGAGGAGCGGTGAGGAGGTCGTTAAAGAGCTCTACGCCTTCATTGACAAGGGCGGCCGGGACATCTCGCTGAGGCCTGACATGACCTCAAGTGTTGCGAGGCTCTACGTGAGCAGGTTCCAGAACGCGCCGAAACCGGTGAAGTGGTACTACATAGCCAACATGTTCAGGTATGAAGAACCCCAGAGCGGCCGCTTTAGGGAGTTCTGGCAGGCAGGGGTTGAGCTCATCGGGAGCGGTAAGGTTGAAGCCGACGCCGAGGTTATAGCGCTCTTCGTTGAGAGCTACCTCGCGACGGGTTTGGAGGATTTCACGGTCAACATCGGCGACCGCGTTCTCCTCGACGAGTTCGCCAAGATGCTTGGCGTTAGCGACGACATCGGCCTCATGAGGCTCATAGACAAGAAGGACAAGCTCCCAAGGGAGGAGTTTATCGAGGCGTTAAAAGAGTTCGGGCTGAGCGATGAAGGCGTTGAAAGGGTTCTCTCGCTGGTTGAAATCAAGGGGCCCCCGGAGAAGACCCTCCCCATGGCGGAGGAGCTCTTCAGGAGCGGGGAAGCCAAGAAGGAGATAGAAAGGCTCTACGAGCTCGTTGACCTCCTCGATGCCTACGGCGTCTCGAAGTGGATAAGGATTGACCTCGGGATAGCCCGCGGTTTCGACTACTACACGAGCATAGTCTTCGAGGCGATAGCCCCGAACGACCTCGGCATAGGCTCCATCGGCGGAGGTGGAAGGTACGACAACCTGATAGAGGTCTTCGGCGGGAAGCCAACGCCAGCTACTGGCTTCGCCATAGGCCTTGAGAGGCTAATCCCAATACTCGAATGGAAGGGCCTCATTCCCGAGGTGAAGCTCAGGCCCGACGTTTACGTCATCCCGATCGGCCGGGAGAGGGCGGTTAAGAAAGTTGCCATAGAGGTCGTTACAGCCCTAAGGGAGGCCGGAGTTAAAGCTGATATCGAGCTTACGGGCAGGAAGCTCGGGAAGGCCCTCGACTACGCTGGAAGACTCGGTGTTCCCTTCGTTGTACTCGTTGGCAGGAGAGACCTCGAAGGGGGCAGGGTCACGGTCAGGGATATGGAAAGCGGGGAGCAGAGGGCGGTGGAAATTGAAAGGGTTGTAGAGGAGCTGACCGAGCTCCTCGGCCTCTGATTCAATTCACCCAGTGACCGTCCTCGTAGACCGCAACGTCCGGCCCTGAGACAGGGTAGGCCGTTAAGACCTCGTAGTACGGGTGGCCATAGTAGTACTCCTTTTCAAGGACGACCTTCATCTCGCTTATCCCGTAGTCCCTGTACTCCCAGTAGGGGAGGTAGTAGGTTATCACAACCCTATCCCCGCTGAAGTGCACATGGCCGTATTCTATGGTATCCTCGATGAGGTAAACCATCTCGTAGCCGTCCATCGTCTCCGGGAGGTGCCTCCCCGCCACGTATTCCCCAACGGGGTAGAAGGTTGTCTCGTGCTTGTAGCTCATGTCGTAGCCCAAGACGTGCCTGTCCCAGATGTGCTCCTGGGCCCAGTAGGGGAAGTAGACGTAGTGGCCGTAAAAGGTCGCGTCGAAGTAGTGGGTGGCGGCGTAGGTGAACTCACGGTAGTCAGTACTTAGAGAGCCCGCTTCAGTGCCCGGAAGCTGGGAAACCGAAAGGATCAGCAACCCCAAGAACAGGGCTATGATGTATTTTATCCGGCGCTTCATGGAGGGCACCGTCTATTCTACCGCGCAGGTTTTTAAAGGTTTTTCTCAGGATGGCGGGGGTGAGATAAAAGAAAATGCAGGGTCAGTGCCACGTTACACCCATGCGTACACCTCCTCAGGGTAGGTATGTATACTGACGATCTCTGAGCGCCGTTAAAGTTGGTATACTGACATCAATGTATTCACAGGTTAGCTAATGTGCATTTCAGGTTTTAAGGTTTGTGAAGGTTAAGTGGGATAAATATCCAGAATATTCCGGCACTAAACTTGATTTTTGTAATCTTATTGAGGACAACCCGCGCGTCCAGCACATCTAAAACGTTATAACTGTTAAGGGGTAAGTTGAAAAGGCTGGGATGATGAGTCTGGAGCCCCCTGAGAGGTGAGGAGGTTTCGCGGGGCTGACCGGGATGATAAAGGAGAGACTTTGCCGGGAGTACATCGAGGAGATAGACAGGCTTGAACGCTCCGTAATGGAACTTGAGGACGAGATAACCGAACTGAGGCTTCAACTGAGAAGGAAAACGGAAGAGGTCACGAGCCTGAGCATAGAGAACACGAGCCTCAGACACAGAATAGAGATTCTTGAACGGAAGGAGAGGGCCATAATGGATTTTCTGAGGAAAGCAAAGTTTCCCTTTGTGATAATAGAAGGCAATGGAATCGGAGAAGGAGAGGCTAAGAAGAATGGAATGCGGCCTGGCACGGGCTCCAAGCAGGCCGGGGAAAAACCTTAATTAGGCCTTTCCTTCTCTTAGGTTTAGCCGAAGGGGTGATGATTATGGGCATGGACATGACGACGAGGATGTTTAAGGAAGAGGGATGGATAAGAAAGCGGTGCCCCAAGTGCGGGAAGTTCTTCTGGACGCTCGATCCGGACAGGGAGACCTGCGGCGACCCGCCGTGTGACGAGTACGGCTTCATAGGAAAGCCCGGAATACCGAGGAAGTACACGCTCGACGAGATGCGCGAGGCCTTTTTGGGGTTCTTTGAAAGGCACGGCCACGGCCGCGTTAAGCGCTACCCCGTTCTTCCGCGCTGGCGCGACGATGTGCTCCTCGTCGGAGCTTCAATCATGGACTTCCAGCCCTGGGTCATAAGCGGCGAAGCCGATCCGCCGGCGAACCCGCTCACGATAAGCCAGCCCTCAATAAGGTTCACTGACATAGACAACGTCGGAATAACCGGCAGGCACTTCACGATATTCGAGATGATGGCGCATCATGCCTTCAACTACCCGGGCAAGCCGATCTACTGGATGGACGAGACCGTTGAATTAGCTTTCGAGTTCTTCACCAAGGAACTCGGAATGAAGGCCGAGGACATAACCTTCAAGGAGAACCCGTGGGCAGGCGGTGGGAACGCGGGCCCGGCCTTCGAGGTGCTCTACCGCGGTCTGGAAGTTGCTACCCTCGTCTTCATGCAGTACAAGAAGGCGCCGAAAAACGCCGATCCAAGCCAGGTGGTCGAGATAAAGGGCGACTTCTACGTCCCAATGGAGACGCGCGTTGTTGACACCGGCTACGGGCTTGAACGTTTGGTGTGGATGAGCCACGGAACGCCCACGGCTTACGACGCGGTTCTCGGCTACGTCGTCGAGCCGCTCAAAAAGCTCGCCGGGGTAGAAAGGATAGACGAGAAAATCCTGATGGAGAACTCCAGATTAGCTGGAATGTTCGACATCGAGGACATGGGTGACTTGAAGTACCTCCGCGAGCAGGTCGCCGGCAAGGTGGGCATAACCGTTGAGGAGCTTGAAAAAGCCGTCAGACCGTACGAGCTCATCTACGCGATAGCGGACCACACTAAAGCCCTGACCTTCATGCTCGCCGACGGGGTCATACCATCAAACGTTAAAGCGGGTTACCTCGCGCGCCTGCTGATCAGAAAGAGCATAAGGCACCTCCGCGAGCTCGGCCTTGAGACACCGCTCGCTGAAATCGTTGCGATGCACATAAAGGAGCTCTCACCGACCTACCCCGAGTTCAAGGAGATGGAGGATGTTATCCTCGACATAATCAACGTCGAGGAGAAGCGCTACCAGGAGACCCTCAAGCGCGGAAGCGACCTCGTAAAGCGCGAGATAGCGAAGCTCAAAAAGAAGGGCGTCAAAGAGATACCGCTGGACAAGCTCATCCTATTCTACGAGAGCCACGGCTTAACCCCGGAGATAGTCAGGGAGGTCGCCGAGAGGGAGGGGGTGAAGGTCGAGATCCCCGACAACTTCTACACCATCGTTGCAAAGGAGGCTGAAAAAGAGAGGGAGGAGGCCGGAAAGTACGTCGTTGACTTCGAGCTGGTGAAGGATCTACCCGACACGAGAACGCTCTACTACGAAGACCCCTTCATGAGGGAGTTCGACGCCGAGGTGCTCAAGGTCATAGACGGCTGGGTCGTGCTCGATCAGACGGCGTTCTATCCGGAAGGCGGCGGCCAGCCCTACGACACGGGCGTTTTGATCCTCAACGGCGAGGAAGTTAAGGTAACCAACGTCCAGAAGGTCGGGAAGGTCATCCTCCACAAAGTCGAGAAGCCAGAGCCCCTCAAGCCCGGCGCGAAGGTTCACGGAAAGCTTAACTGGGACAGAAGGATCCAGCACATGCGCCACCACACCGGAACCCACGTCCTCATGGGTGCCCTCGTCCGCGTCTTAGGAAAGCACGTCTGGCAGGCCGGTTCACAGCTCAGCACAGACTGGGCGAGGCTCGACATAAGCCACTACAAGAGGGTAAGCGAGGAGGAGCTGAGGGAGATTGAGCGCTTAGCTAACCGCGTCGTCATGGAGAACAGGAGGGTAACGTGGGAGTGGCTCCCAAGAACGGAGGCGGAGCAGAAGTACGGTTTCCGCCTGTATCAGGGTGGAGTCGTTCCCGGAAGGGTCATCCGCGTGCTGAAAATAGAGGACTGGGACGTTCAGGCCTGCGGTGGGACGCACTTACCAAACACAGGCCTAATCGGGCCGATAAAGATTCTAAGGACGGAGCGCATACAGGACGGCGTTGAGAGGATAATCTTCGCCGCTGGAGAGGCTGCTATAAACTGGATGCAGGAGACGGAAAAGCTCCTCAAAAAGACGGCAGAGGTCTTCCGCGTTCCGCCGGAGAAAGTTCCAGAGACCGCGGAGAGGTTCTTCAACGAGTGGAAGCAGGCTAAGAAAGAGGCCGAGAAGCTGAGGAAGGAACTTGCAAAGCTCCTCGTCTACGAGCTTGAAAATGAAATCGAGAGGATCGGTGGGGTAGAGTTCATCGGCAAGGTCGTTGAAGGCAGCCCCGACGACCTCCGCGAGGCGGCGAACAGGTTAAGGAAGGAAAAGCGCGTTGTGGTTCTGATCACGAGGGAAGGGCACTTCGCCGTTGCCGTTGGCGATGGCCTTGACCTCAAAGCGGGGGAGCTGGCGAAGGTGATAACGAGTATAGCAGGCGGTGGCGGTGGCGGAAGGAAAGAATTAGCGCAGGGAAGAATAAAGAACCCGCTGAAAGCGGAGGAAGCCATTGAAGAGGTTAAGAAGAGGCT
>WAKU01000101.1 GCA_015523195.1 Thermococcus sp. | reverse complement strand
TCGTGAAAGAGGAGGAGCTGGCCAGAGCGGTGATAGAGGGGATAGCTGACTTTGACAGAAAGCTCATCTTCGTAACGCTCTCGGGCTCAAGAGCAGCCCAAATAGCGGAGGAGATGGGCGTTAATGTGGCCCATGAGGTTTTCGCGGATAGGGCCTACAACCCGGACGGAACGCTCGTTTCACGCTCAAAACCCGGGGCGGTGATAGGCGACGCGGAAGAGATAGTCGAGCGCGTGGTCTCGATGGTCAAGGATGGTGGAGTCAGGGCGATAAACGGCGAGTGGGTTGACCTTAAAGCCGACACAATCTGCGTCCACGGGGACAACCCAAAAGCTGTGGAGATAGCCTCGATGGTGAGGAAGGCACTTGAGGCGGAGGGAGTGAAGGTAGTGCCGATGGGGGAGATAGTCCGTTAGTTTTTAAGGCCTGATAACAAAGTAAGTGTGGTGAGACTATGGGAGTCGTGGAGGCGATTTACGAGAACGGGGTTTTTAAGCCACTGAAAAAACCCAACCTTCCAGAAAAAAGGAGGGTGAAGCTGATAATCCTGGACGAGTTCATCAAAGACCTAAACGATGCCTTTGGGATACTGGAAGAGGGAATAGACTTTGAGAAGCTCAGGAAGGAGTGGGACAGGGATGTATCTTCTTGACACCGACGTCCTGATTGACGTTCTCAGAGGTGTTGAGGAAGCTAGAGAATTTTTGATAGAGATCGTGGAGAGGGGGACGTTTATCTCCACCGTTACGATAGCGGAGCTGTTCTCAGGCAGGGAGACAAGAGATCCAATCAAGAGGGAGAAGATAACGAAACTTCTCAGTCACTTTGAAGCCCTGCCCGTAACTCCCGAGGTGGCAATGCTTGCAGGAGAGATTAGACGGGACTATCAAGTACCTCTCGGAGACGCTATCATAGCCGCTACTGCCGTAGCTCACGGCCTTACTGTTGTTACTGGAAATGTCAAACACTTCGCCAGGATTGAGGGTATTTCTATACTGAAGCCCCCATACCGGTGAACTCCATGAAACCAGAGCTAAAGCCCGCCGGCGACTCCGCGCTTCTCGTTTCCTTTGGTGAGACAATTGACGAGGAAGTAAACGAAAAAGTTCACGCTCTCGCCAAAAGACTGGAACAGGCCAGATTTGAGTGGCTCGTCGAGGTCGTTCCGGCCTATTCTTCCCTCGCCGTAATCTATGACCCTACTTTGGTGGGCTTTGAAGAGGTTAAGCGGGCCGTTGAGGGAATAAGAGTTACATCGGAGCGCTTTGAGGGCAGGCTCATCGAGATTCCAGTAGTTTACGGCTCTTCCTACGGCCCGGACATCGAGTTCGTAGCTAACTACAACGGTTTGAGCGTTGATGACATCATCGAGATACACTCCAAACCAGTTTACAGGGTTTATTTCCTCGGCTTCCTTCCCGGATTTGCTTACCTCGGCGGGATGGACGAGAGAATAGCAACACCCCGCTTGGAAAAGCCCCGCCTGAAAGTGCCCGCCGGTTCCGTGGGAATAGCGGGAAAGCAGACCGGCATTTACCCGCTCGAAAGCCCCGGTGGCTGGCGCCTCATCGGGAGAACACCGTTGAGGCTTTTCAACCCTGCAAAAGAACCGCCAACACTCCTCCAGCCCGGCGATAGAGTGAAGTTCGTCCCGATAGAGGAAAGCGAGTTCAGGGAGATCTACCTGGAAGAATGGGGTGAAGGGGTTGATTGAGCTCCTCCGGGTTCCGTCTTTGCTGACAATTCAAGACGCTGGCAGGAAAGGCTACAGAAAGCTCGGCGTCCCTGTTTCAGGCTTCATGGACGATTACTCGGCGAGGATAGCAAACTACCTCGTCGGAAATCCGGGCAATGCCCCACTCCTTGAGTTCCTCCTTGCCGGGCCGGTGGTAAGGTTCAACGCCTCAGCGGTCTTTGCCGTTGTTGGAGACGTTGAGGTCAGGCTCAACGGCGCTCCAATAGACCCCTGGACGAGCCACTGGGCGAAGAGGGGAGACGTACTTGAGGTTGGAACTTTGAGGAGCGGTCTCTACGGATACATAGCCTTCGCGGGTGGAATAAAGTGCGAGAAGCTTTTAGGCAGCTGCTCCGCCTATCCGAGGGCAAAGCTCGGGAGACCGCTGAAGGCAGGTGATAGGTTAAGCCTCGGCTACGCTCTTTTAACGGGCAGGGAAGGGCGCTACCTCCCAAAGGAACTCAGGCCGGATTACTCGGGTAACGAAAGGGAGATACGGGTTGTTCTCGGCCCTAATTTAGAGCACTTCTCGGAGGAAGGTATCGAGACCTTTTTAAGCGAGACCTACACCGTAACCCCGGAATCCGACAGGATGGGCTACCGCCTTGACGGGCCGGCTATTGAGCACTCTTCTCTTGGAGCCGACATCGTAACCGAACCGCTCCTTCCCGGAGCCGTTCAGGTTCCCGCTAATGGAAAGCCGATAGTCATGATGCGCGACGCCCAGACAACCGGTGGCTACGCGAAGATAGCGGCGGTTGTAAGTGCCGATTTGCACCTCTTGGCCCAAAGCAGGCCCGGGGCAAAGGTGCGCTTTAAGGCCGTTGAAGTTGAAGAGGCTCAGAAACTCCTTAGGAAAAGGGAGAAGACGATTGAGGCCATAAGAGCCTTTTTGGAGGAAAAAATGAGGGCGTATAAAGTGAAGGTTAGCGGGAAAGAGTTCACGGCCTTTGCGGGAAAGGTTAAATAGAGACCCTTCCCCCTCTCATTGGGTGGAAGAAATGAGGGTAAAGGCTATTTCGCTTGACATAGACGGAACGATTACGTACAAAGACCGAACCCTAAGCATAGACGCCCTGAAGGCAATAAGGCTCGCAGAAAGGCTCGGCCTTCCGGTGATGCTTGTAACTGGCAACTCCGTTCCGTTCGCGGAAGCCGCGGCGGTATTTATCGGCACGAGCGGGCCCGTTATTGCCGAAGACGGGGGGGCGCTCTCCATAAAGGGCGAGGGGACTATGAGGAAGCGCGTTTTTCTAACGGACATGGACGAGGAGTGGATCCTCTGGAGCGAGCTCAAAAAGCGCTATCCCGAGGCGGAGCTGAGCTACTCGACGATGGAGCGAAAAGCAGGCCTCGTGATAACGAGAAAGGTCCCCGTTGAGGCCGTCAGGGAGCTCATAGAGGAGCTCGGGCTGAACCTTACCGCGGTTGATTCAGGCTTCGCAATACACATCAAGAAGCCCTGGATAAATAAGGGAGCCGGCATAGAGAAGGCCTGCGAGTTCCTCGGGATAAGACCGAGCGAAGTGACTCACGTTGGCGACGGCGAGAACGATTTGGATGCCTTCCGCGTCGTCGGCTACCGCGTTGCAGTTGCCCAGTCTCCGGACAGCTTAAAGGAGAATGCCGACTACATCACAAAAAAGCCCTATGGCGACGGCGGTGCCGAGGCGGTACTGCACATCCTGAAGAAGTTCGGCTACCTCGGTGAGGGCTATGAAGATCAGGAAAGCGACCCTTGACGACGTCAAAGCCATAGTTAGCGTCCACACCGCCGGTGAAGACCTCTCCGGCCTTTCAGTGAAGCAGCGCTACCTCCGCGGCGGCCCCTGGATGAGCGTTGAGACCTGCTCGGTCCACATAAACAACCTCCTCCTTGAGGGCCAGCTGCCGGTTGTTGCAGAACTCGACGGGAAGATAGTTGGCGAGGCAGAGGTCCTATTCTCAGAGGAGCCTCTTGGAGGGAAATTGCGGAGGATAGCTCACCTCGACGTCATCGAAGTCCACCCGGATTTCAGGCGGAGGGGAATTGGAAGGGCCCTCATCGGGTTCTTAGGGGAGGTCGCTAAGGGAAAGGAAGCCGAATTCATAACAACGCAGCCGGACGAAGAAGCTTTGGGCTTTTACAGGAAGCTGGGCTTCGATGAGATCTTCTACGAAGGACTGCTCGTGGAGATTCAGACTGGGGAGTTCGAGCCAGGGGAAATTAAGCCCCTCCGCTACTTTCCGTGGGAGAGCGTGAAGCCCCTTGAGCTCGTCGCCGGCCGCTTCCAGAGCTCTTACAGCATGTGGTTTTCGAGATTCAGAGACATCTTCGCTGGAATTCAAGAACTCATAGAGGCCGGGAAAGCAGGGGGTTCCCACTACGCTCTGAAGTCCCTTCCAGGGAGGCCCGGAAAGGCTGCCCTCTTTTTATGGGGGTCGAAGGAGGACATCCCAACGGCCATAGCCAGGGCTGGGGAGCTGGGCTTTGAGAAAGTTTTGACGGTTCTTGACGGGGAAACCGCTGAATCCCTGGGGGCGGAAAAGAAAGGAAAAGTGCCGATAATAGGAAAGGCCCTCACCTGAGGAACTCAAAAGCTAAAGCAACCTCCATAGCAGTTCCGAGGTAGAGGACGTCCTCGTCGACGTCAAAGCGCGGGTGGTGGTGCGGGTAGGTTATTCCCTTCTCCTCGTTTCTGATTCCCAAGGCAAGGAAAGCTCCCGGGACCTTCTGGAGGTAGAAGGCGAAGTCTTCCGCTCCCATAGTTGGGGGAACGTCGCCGTACTTGAGGCCGTACTTCTGGGCGACTTTTCTCGCGAAATCTGCCATCTCCTTGGAGTTTATCGTCGGGGGCGTTAGCTCCTCTATGTTCAGCTCGTATTTTGCCCCATGGGCCTTCGTTACACCTTCCAGAATCTCGCGCATCCTCCTCTGGATGAGCTCGCCGACCTCGGGCTTGAAGAAGCGGAAGGTGCCCTTGAACTCTACCTCCTCGGGGATGACGTTGAAGGCGGTTCCACCGTGCACGCTGGTGACGCTTACGACGCCCGTCTCTACCGGATTGACGTTCCTGCTCACGATGGTCTGGAAGGCTAAGACGGTCTCAGCCATTATCGGAATCGGGTCAACGGTCTCGTGCGGGGAAGCTCCGTGGCCGCCCTTCCCGGTTATCCTCCCACCGAATATTCCCGCTCCAGCGAGGAAGGGGCCGTCTCTAATTCCGATCACTCCGCTCGGCAGGTCCATCCAGACGTGGAAGCCGAAGATGGCGTTGACGCCTTCTAAGGCACCGCCCTCTATCATCTTAACCGCTCCGTTCCCGCCTTCCTCAGCGGGCTGGAATATCAGCCTCACCTTTCCGTTGAGCCCGTCTTTGTGCTCCGCTATTATCTTCGCCGCCCCCAAAAGCATCGCCGTGTGGGCGTCGTGGCCGCAGGCGTGCATTTTTCCAGGGATTTTCGATTTGTAGGGGACGTCGTTCTCCTCCTGAATCGGAAGGGCGTCCATATCGGCGCGGAGTGCTATAGTTTTCGTCCCTTTTCCTATGTCCGCTATTACCCCCGTCCCGACGCGCTTGATTGAGTAGCCCCACTCGCGGAGGTGCTCTTCGACGATTTTTGACGTTCTCTCCTCCTCGTACTTGAGCTCGGGGTGCATGTGAAAGTCCCTGCGCCAGGCTATTATCTCGTCCTCAATCTCCTTGGCCTCAGAAACCGGGTTGAAGTCCATAGCCCACACCGGGGAAGAAAGGTTGGAAGGGGATATTAACTTTTCGATGGGGGTCTTAATGGTCAGCGCCTTCCGTGCCTCTCGTACCAGCCCCACCCCTTCTTTGGCCCGAAGGCCCTAACACCCTTCTTCGTCAGCGTGATCCTGAGGTCTCTGGCCATCTCATGGGTTATCTCTCCCCTCTCCTCCATCCAGTTGATTATCTCAAGGGCCTCTTCATCGGTCTCGCATCTCCTGAGGAAGTCTATCACGGTGGGGGTGTATCCGGAGAAGTCCATCGATCCAAGCTCTTCCTCCTCAATGGCCTCCCTCTCGGAGAGACGGTACGCTTCTATGGAAAGCCCGGCCCCTTCGAGCTCCCTTGAAAGGGCTGGAAAGGCCTTTTCAAACTCCTCCCTATCGTACTCCTGCCAGGCAAATTCGTCAACGGGCCGCTTCTTCTTCTCTTCATCCATCATCCACACCGGGGCATAGTCGGCTCAAGGGTTTATAAATGATGGGCCGAAGGAAGGTTCATGAAGGGGTCTTACTTTCTCGTTATACGACTGGAAGGGGATAAAGTGGTGAGAACGAAAGCTAAGGAGTTCCCACTTAAGGCCGGCTACTACGTCTACGTCGGTTCCGCCATGAACTCCCTCGAAAAGAGGGTTAAGAGGCACTTCTCGAAGGAGAAGAGGCTCCACTGGCACATCGATTACCTCCTGAGGGAAGCCGAGCTTTTGAGGGCTTACTTGATTCCAAGCGAGGAGAGGCTTGAGGAGAAGCTCTCACGGGAGGTCTCCAGCTTTGGGGAGCCGGTTGAGGGCTTCGGTGCCAGTGATATCAAGGTCAGCACGAACCTCTACAGGTTTGATGAGGAACCTGACGGGGTTTTGGTGGAAATCCTTGGAAGACTCGGCCTGAAGTGGAAAAGGGTTAAAAGTGCGGAGGAGATTAGGGAGTTCGGTGAGAGAAAATGAAGCTTCAACCCGGAAAGGTCGAGAGATACATCCACGAGAAGCTCGAAAGGGAGAGACTCCACTTCGTTCTCCTCGATCCGGACGATGTTGAGCCCGAAACTGCAGGGAAGATAGCCGAGATGGGTGAGGAAATCGGCGTCGATGCGGTAATGGTCGGGGGTTCCACCGGGGCCGAGGGGGAGGTTTTAGATGGCGTCGTTAAGGCCATTAAGGAGTCCTCATCACTGCCCGTCATACTCTTCCCGGGCTCGCACGGCGGGATAAGCAGATACGCAGATGCGATATTTTTCATGAGCCTGCTCAACTCGCGCAACCCCTTCTTCATCACCGGCGCTCAGGCACTCGGTGCCTTCCAGGTAAAGCGCTACAGGATAGAGCCAATTCCAATGGCCTACCTCATTGTTGAACCGGGGGAAGCTGTCGGCTGGGTTGGCGATGCAAAGCCCATTCCAAGGCACAAACCGAAAATCGCGGCAGCTTACGCCTTAGCCGGCCAGTACCTTGGGATGAGGCTCGTTTACCTTGAGGCGGGAAGCGGTGCCCCGCAGCCGGTTCCGCCCGGGCTGATATCCTCCGTTAAGCGCGTCATAGACGTCCCCCTCATAGTCGGCGGCGGAATAAGGAGCGGGGAGCAGGCCAGAAAAGCCGTTAAAGCCGGAGCCGACATCGTCGTCACGGGGACGGCAATAGAGAAGGCCGGTTCCATTGAGAAGGCCCGGGAAAAGCTGGAAGAACTCAACAGGGGCGTTAAACTTCGCTGATATTGTTCAAAAAGAACGTCAAAATCTCCAGCTATTTCGCTGTATTTTCATCATAATGTCAGCCTCAGAGCCGAAAAGTATTTATTTCCCTTCGGACCCCTTTCTCTGATGCCCGATGACTGCCAGGAGTGATCGTTTTTGGCTTTAACGGTGCCATCCTTGCAGAGCCCGTTAGTCCACCAATTTTAGGGCGGGGTTGTTTTTGGCACTGAGCTGAGTGGGAGGGAGTGCTTTTGGCAGTTTCAACTCCAGTAAACCCGCCCATTTAGTCACGCTCATTATTCCCTCGCTTTTGGGACTTGCCGAACCCCTTAGTGGGGAGATTCTTGAAAAGGAGGTGTTGGAATGAAAGCCGTTCTTCCCGACTCTAAGATACCCAAGAGGTGGTACAACATCCTGCCGGACCTTCCGGAGCCTTTGGCGCCGCCCCTCGACCCAGAGACGGACGAACCGGTTGAACCGGGGAAACTGCTCAGGATTTTCGCGACCGAGCTGGTAAAGCAGGAGGTGAGCAGAGAGCGCTACATCGAGATACCGGAGGAGGTGAGGAGGCTCTACGCCAAGATAGGCCGCCCAACACCGCTCTTCCGGGCGACGCACCTTGAGAAAGCCCTGGGGACGCCGGCGAGGATCTACTTCAAGTTCGAGGGAGCGACGGTAACGGGAAGCCACAAGATAAACACGGCTTTGGCTCAAGCTTACTACGCCAAGAATCAGGGGATTGAGAGGTTAGTCACCGAGACCGGGGCCGGCCAGTGGGGAACCGCCTTAAGCCTCGCGGGGGCGCTACTCGGGCTGAAGGTTCGCGTTTACATGGCGCGCGCCAGCTACCAGCAGAAACCCTACAGGAAGACGATAATGCGCCTCTACGGAGCTGAAATCTACCCGAGCCCGAGCGAGAGGACAGAGATAGGGCGGAAGTTTTTGGCAGAGGATCCGAACCACCCCGGTGGCCTGGGCATAGCGATAAGCGAAGCTATAGAAGACGTTCTGAGGGACGAGAAGGCCCGCTACGCCCTTGGAAGCGTTTTAAATCACGTCCTTATGCACCAGACTGTTATAGGGCTGGAAGCTAAGGAGCAGATGAAGGAGTTTGAAGAACCGGACGTTATAATCGGCTGCGTCGGCGGCGGGAGCAACTTCGCCGGCTTGGCCTATCCCTTCGTGAAGGGCAAACTGGACGGCAAAGCCGACTACGAGTTCATAGCGGTTGAACCTAAAGCCGCTCCCTCTATGACGCGCGGCGTTTACAAGTACGACTTCGGCGACTCAGGAGGCTACACGCCGAAGATGAAGATGCACACTTTGGGCCACACCTACTACGTCCCGCCGATACACGCCGGCGGTTTACGCTATCACGGCCTCGCTCCCACGCTGAGCATTTTGATAAACCACGGAATCGTCAAGCCCGTTGCCTACCATCAGAACGAGGTCTTCCAGGCGGCTGAACTCTTTGCGAAGACCGAGGGAATAATTGCCGCTCCAGAAAGTGCACACGCAATAAAGGGGGCGATAGAAAGGGCGCTGAAAGCTAAGGAAGAAGGAAAAGAGGAAGTCATACTCTTCAACCTCAGCGGACACGGCCTGCTCGACCTCCAGGGCTACGAGGATTACTTAGACGGAAAGCTCGAAGACTACGAGCCCGACTACTTCCCGGCCCTGGAAGGGCCATGACTTCCCCTCTTTTTCTTTCGAAAGCCTCATTTAAGGGCACCTCATTTAGTGAAGCATATAAACCCCTCCTTCCATGGCCCCCATGGTGGTGGTATGAGGAAGCTGCTCGCGCTTATCGTGGTTGCAGTTGTGGTGGCATCCGGAGCGGTCGTGTGGGAGTACAGTAACCGAGGGGAAAAGCCCCAGAGACCCGCCCTGTGGGGTCTCACCGATCCACCAGCGGCGGACAACCTCACCTGGAGCGGAACGGGGGTTCAGGTCGCGGAGGAGAGCATCGGCAACGCGGCCCGCTTTTACGGTGAGTTCGAGAGAGAGCTCCTTGACCTCGGCTACTCAATGCTCATGGGCAACTGGAGCAGCGTGTCCTGCCAGTGGAGCGTCTGGGATAACCCCGTCTTCAACAGAACCTACTACATAGCCTACTCGGGGAAGAGGTTCCTCGGCATCAGGGGAAGGGAAGAGGAAGTCCTACGGGCAGCGGGCAGCAGGTGGCTCTGCCAGAACCCCTCCAACGCCAGCACCCTCCTCACGCCCTCGCCCCAGAGGGAGGCGGTGGCTTTGAGCCTGAAGCTCGGGGCCCTATTCTCCAACAGGGGGATCGCCGTAGAAAACGCCGAATGGAAGGGCCCCCTACCGGACTGGTACCTCGGCAAGTTCTCCTTCAGGGTCGAAGTCGGAGAAGGGGTTGACGTCCTCATACTCGTGTACACGAAGGAGGACCAGGCAGAATACGCCGCGTACGAGCTGAGAAAGGCCGACCACAGCCTGAGGATCCTGAGGAGCTACGGCCTCAGGTACCACGCCCTCATAGTCCTCAATGGGTCCCCGGAGGACGTTGAAAGGGCGGTGGCCATACTCCAGAACTTCGAAAACTTGGAAAGACCACCTCGGGCGAAGGGGTGAGCTCAAACCGTTTTGGGCTCCATGACCCGGAGCCTTACCTTTACCCCCTTCAGGCGCTCTATGCCCTTCGGAACCCTATCGGCGAGTACTTCCATCCTAATCCTGCTCAGCCCCATGCTGTTTGGGGGGAAGAAATGGATGTCCCTTATCCTGCCCTGGAGTCTCTTCATGATCTCCCTCAGCAGGGGGCCCCTGCCCTCATAAGGGAGGGTAACGTCCAGTTCGATTATCTCCATGACCATCACCACTCTATTCTTGGAACAGAGGGTATTTAACCCTTTTCATGTTTCGTAGTAATCGAAGACCCGCACCTTTATTACCCGTGGTTATAAAAGGGGCGTGGCTAAAGTTATATAAGCAGGGACGTTGTTCTCCCTTAGGTGTGCGTCATGCCCTATATAGAAAAGCTTGAAATGAAGGGCTTCAAATCTTACGGTAACAGGAAGGTCGTGATACCATTCTCAAAGAACTTCACCGCGGTCGTGGGGGCCAACGGTTCCGGGAAGAGCAACATAGGCGACGCCGTCCTCTTCGTTCTCGGCGGCCTCTCCGCAAAGGCCATGAGGGCGAGCAGGATAAGCGACCTGATCTTCGCCGGAAGCAAGAGGGAATCCCCCGCCAAATACGCCGAGGTTGCGATATACTTCAACAACGAGGACAGGGGCTTCCCGGTTGATGAAGACGAGGTCGTGATAAAGAGGCGTGTTTATCCGGACGGAAGGAGTTCATACTGGCTGAACGGCCGGAGGGCAACGAGGAGCGAGATACTCGACATGCTGAGCGCAGCCATGATATCCCCGGAGGGCTACAACCTCGTCCTTCAGGGGGACATAACCAAGTTCATCAAGATGTCTCCAACGGAGAGGAGGCTCATCATAGACGAGATCTCTGGCATAGCCGAGTACGATGCCAAGAAGGAGAGGGCCCTGGAGGAGCTCAAACAGACCGAGGAGAACCTTGCGAGGGTCGACCTCCTTATAAGGGAGGTCAAGGGGCAGCTCGACAAACTTGAGAAGGAGAGGAACGACGCCCTCCGCTACCTCGATCTAAAGGGAAAGGTCGAGAGGGCGAGGGTATCGCTCCTCCTCGGTGAGATAAAGCGCATAGAAAACCTCATCGCGGAGAGCAGGGAGAGGGACACTAACATAGAGGGTGAGATGGAGGAGATAGGGGAGTCCCTCAAGTCCCTGGTGAAGGATCTCGTTGCCAAGGAGAGGGAAGTGAGCGAGGTCGAGAGGGAGCTCGATGAGAAGAGCGAGGATGGCATTTTAGAGGTCACGAGAAGGGTGAGCGAGGTTAAGTCGAAGATCGAGCTGGCCAAGGGGAACATAAAGGCGGCCGAGAGGGAAATCGAGGAGAGCCAGAGACGGCTGGCAAAGGCCAAGGAAGAGCTCAAGAAGGTCTCGGGGGAGATAGAGAGGAGCAAGAGCGCTATAACCCGGTGGAAAAAGCGCCGCGAGAAACTGGTGGCCGAGATCAAGGAACGGGAGGTGGCAAAGAACGAGCTCGTCGTGAAGCTGGGCGAGATAGACAGGAGCTACGCGGTCGCGAGGGAGAACTTCGACCGGGTCGTCGGCGAGCTCGAGGACTCAAAGAAGGACCTCTACACGAAAGAAGCGGAGGTCGAGAAGCTCAAGGAGGAAGTGGAGAGGCTGAAATCGAAGATAGCATCCTCCGAGGTGAAGAGAAAGGGGCTGAAGAGCAGTATGGAGAGCCTAAGGGCGTCCCTTGAGGAGAAGAAAGCCGAGCTGGCCGAGGTGGACGCTGCAATATCGAAGGCCGAAGCCAAGCTGAGAAAGGCCGAGGGGGAACTCGAAGAGAAGAGCAGAAAGCTGAAATCCGTGGAAAAGGAGCTGTCCAAGGCAAAGGAGGAGCTGATAAAGGCGGAGGCCCAGAGGGAGGCCCGCGGCAACAGGGCCGTTGAGTTCCTGAAGGCCCAGGCAATACCGGGGCTGCACGGCACCCTTGGGGAGCTCATAAGCGTCCCGGACGGAAGGTACGCGACGGCCGTTGAGGTGGCCCTCGGGAGAAACTACGACAGCGTGGTAGTCGAGGACGACCGGGTTGCCGAGAGGGCCATAAAGCTCCTGAAGGAGAGGAAGCTCGGCAGGCTGACGTTCCTGCCCCTGAACAGAATAAAACCGCGCTCCATGAAGGTTGACCCGGCCCGCGGCGTGCCGGCGATGGACGTTGTCAGGTACGACCCGAAGTTCGGCAACGCCGTAGCCTACGCCCTCGGGGATACCCTGATAGTTGAGGACATGGACGAGGCGAGAACCGTAGGCATCGGGAAGGTCAGGATGGTTACCATCGGGGGGGAGCTCCTTGAGAGGAGCGGGGCCATAACTGGAGGCCACTACAGACCCAGGGGCAAGTTCGGAGACGACGTTGAGGGAATAAGGAGGCGCGTGCAGCGGCTTGAAGGCGAGAAGGAGGCCCTTGAATCGGCCGTCAACGCCCTCAAGATAGAGGTTAACGGCCTCAGGAACGAGATATTCGAGCTCAGAATGAGGAGGAGCGGCCTCTCCAAGGACGTCCAGGTTCTCCAGACTGACCTCGACCGCCTCCTGCGGGAGGAAGAGGCCATCGCAGCCGAGATCGAGGAGAGCAAAAAGCGCATTTCCGCCCTTGAAGAGAAGATAAAAGAGGAGACCGGGGAGATAGCAAAGCTCCGGGGCAGAATAGAGAGGCTTGAGCGGAAGAGGGAGAAGCTCAGGAAGGCCCTTGAGAACCCTGAGGCGAGGGAGCTCAACCAGCGCATCAGGGAGGTCGAGGTTGAGATAAGCAAACTGAGGGAGGAGCTCGGTAAGGTGGAGAGCAAGCTCGAATCCCTTGAGGCCAAGATCACGGAAGAGCTCCTCCCGAGGAAGGCCGACCTTGAGGAGGAGATAGAGGGGCTCGTCAACAGGATAAACGCCCTAAGGTCGAACATAGCCGAGAACGAGAAGGCTATAAGCGGCTTCGAGGCCGAGCTTGAGGAGCTCAGGAAAGCCGAGGAGAAGGTCAAGGGTGAGCTCAAAGAGCTCCGTGAGAGGAAGGAGAGACTGAAGAAGGAGATAGAAGAGCTGAGGGCCAAGAAAGACGAGATGAACTCAAGGCTCCAGGAGCTCAGGATAGAGGCGAACACCCTCAAGATACGCCTCGCCCAGTACGAGAGCGAGCTGGCCCAGAGGAAGGCGGAGCTCAAGCACTACGACGGGAAGCTCATTAAATCCGTAAAGGTCAGCGAGGCTCCAACCGAGGAAGAGCTCTCCGCCCTGAGAGATGAGATAGAACGGATGGAGGCCGAGATACGCTCCCTTGAACCCGTTAACATGAAGGCCATCGAGGACTTCGAGGTCGTCGAGCGCAGGTACCTTGAGCTGACCAGCAGGCGCGAGCAGGTTTTAGCCGAAAAGGAGAGCATAGAGGACTTCATAAACGAGATTGAAGGCCAGAAGAGGCAGGTTTTCATGAAGACGCTCAACGAGATAGCCAAGAACTTCTCCGAGCTGTTTTCAAAACTCTCTCCGGGGGGAAGTGCGAGGCTCATCCTCGAAAACCAGGAGAATCCCTTCTCGGGCGGGCTGCAGATAGAGGCCAAGCCAGCTGGAAAGGACGTCAAGAGGATCGAGGCCATGAGCGGGGGTGAGAAGGCCCTAACGGCTTTAGCGTTCGTCTTCGCAATACAGCGCTACAAACCCGCTCCCTTCTACCTCTTCGACGAGATCGACGCCCACCTCGACGACGCCAACGTGAAGCGCGTGGCCGACCTCATCAAGGAGTCCTCAAGGGACAGCCAGTTCATAGTCATGACCCTCAGGGACGTTATGATGGCCAACGCCGACAAGATAATCGGCGTCAGCATGAGGGACGGCGTCTCTAAGGTTGTTGCGCTGAGCTTGGAGAAGGCAATGAAGATCATAGAGGAGGCCAGGAAAAAGAGCGAGGCCGAGCACGAGGAGATGTTCGGGCACCTAAGGGAGTGAGGTGGTGGAGATGGAATCGCGCTTTGAGAGCGAGGTCACCCCCGTGGACATCCTGCTCCAGCTCGTGAAGATGGGAAAGGTTGACCCGTGGAACATCGACATAGTTGACCTCACGGAGAAGTACGTCAGGATGCTCAGGGAGATGCGCGAGCTCGACCTGAGAATATCCGCGAGGGCCATACTCGCGGCCTCGATACTCGTTAGGATGAAGAGCGAGGCCCTCCTGAGGGAGGACGAAGAGGAGGCAGTGGAGGAGAACGAGGAGAGGGTACGGGTTGAGGTGGAGCCTCTGGCCCCTCCCATACGGAGGAGCGAGCGCTACTACACATTCGATGACCTCTTGGAGGCCCTCATGGATGCCCTGGAGGAGGCGGAGAAGAGGAGGCCGTCCAAGAGAAGGAGGGAGAACATAGAGGAGCAGGTCTTCGTCGTCGACGACTTCAGGGTGGACATAGAGAAGCACGTCCGCAGGCTCAACGACATAGTCGTGGAACTTTACAGGGAGACGGGAAAGCCCATAAACTTCTGGGACCTCGTCTTCGACCCCAGCCCGAAGGTGGTGGCCCGGACTTTCCTCTACCTCCTCTTCCTCTCAAACATGGGAAAGGTGGATCTCGTACAGGAGGAGCCCTTTGGGGACATCCTCATAGTCCCCATCGGGCCCCCAACGGCGGCCTGATCACCGCCTGCGCCTAAGTACAGCCGGGACGATCATGAGGCCTATTACAGCCGCCGGTCCGCAGATGTGCCAGCGGCTCTTCTTGGCACTGCCGGCTGTGCTTGACGGTGTATTTGATGGAGTTGTGGGGGAACTGCTCGAAAGCGTGCTCGAAGGGCTCGAACTGCCGCTCGGCTGGGAAGAGGCTGAAGGAGAACTGCTCGGGGAGCCCGAAGGGGTTGAAGTGCCGCTTGAGGTCGAGGAGGTTTTCGAACCGCTTTCCCCGCAGAGGCCCAGTACGTGGGGGGCGATGGCCTTAACGGAGACGTTCTCCTCCCTTGAGACCACCCGGACGCTGCCGAAGTAGCCCCCGCCCAGTGCCCTGACGCTTAGCTTGGGGTTCAGAACCTGGAGGGCCGGCCTTTCCGCTTTCATGCACTTGGCGAGTTCTCTGAGGTTCCCGCTGAAGGATCCTAAAAGGCCGTAGGATGAGCGAAGCCCTCCCATTCCGTTTTCCCTGCCGCTGAAGCCCCCTGCAAAGAGCACGGTTCCGTTGGGCAGGGCCGTGACTGTCCTCACCCAGTCCACGCCCCCTCCCCCGAGGGCCATCCACCCCTCAACGCTTCCGTCCTGGCTGAACCGGATGAACCACATCTGCCCGCTCTCGTTTTTCGTGTAATCTATCCCGCCCACAAGGATGCTTCCATCCGGGAGCACGGACACGGAGTTGCCCCAGTTATCGCCGGGGCTCCTCAAGACCCTCGTCCACTGGGGGTTGCCGTTCAGGTCCGTCCTGATCACGAGGAGATCGGCATCGGAAGCACCCAGGGATTTCGAGAGGGTGTACCCGACGAGGGTTATCCCCTTACCGTCCACCTCCATGTCGTAGAGCCTGTCCTTCCCGCTCCCCCCGTAGGTTCTCTCCCAGAGGACAGTTCCGTTGTCGAGAACCCTTGCGAGCCAGAAGTCTATGGACGAAGCTCCCTGCGCCATCCCGGCGACGAAGATCTCCCCCGTTGGGAGGGCCCTTATAATGAGGGGGATGACGCTGTCGTTCGAGAGTTTGTACGATGCAACCACGCTGCCGTTGCTGCTCAGTCTCATCATGACCCCGTACTGGCCCACGGTGGTCACGCCGAGGAAGCCCCCCTTCCAGGGGATGAAGGAGTACACCATGCCCGCCGTGTAGCCCCTGCTCCAGAGGAGCCTCCCGCGGTCATCGAGTTCGAACATCCAGCCGCCCCCGGTGGAGGCACTCAACCCCGAGACCGCAACATTAGTTCCGATCAGCCTGACCTCCGAGACGAGGTCCCGGCTCCGGCCTCCTATGGCCCTCGCCCACGCCAACTTCCCCCCTGAGAACATCATGATGACGGCGTCGAAATCCCCGAGGCCCGTCCCGTTGGAGACACCCCCCGCGACGAGCACTCCAGCCTCAGAATCCAGGCTCATCAGGGAGTTCAGCCCCCTCTCCTCTATTACCTCCACGCTCCCCGAGACAAGACCGGCAGTTAGAAGCAGGATCAGCAGTGAAGCTAAGATGCCCCTCATGACACCACCACCTTCACTACTCCCTCCCCCTAAAAGCCTTGCGGGTTTGTGTATATGCACGTGTAGGTGCCTATGCATGTTCTGACGAGTGCACAAAGTATTTAACGGAAAGGGCAGATAGCAGACCGGGTGTTGGACATCAGGGGGATCAAATACGCCCTTGCCTTCGTGCTCCTGTCCGGAATAGACGCCTTCACAACGCTGTTCGGGATTAAGCATGGCTTCTCTGAGGCCAACCCCGTTCTAAGGGCCGGCTTAGCAGATCCCACCACCTTCCTCGCCCGCTACGCTGCCTATACTCTAATCGGGGCCTCATTAATACTGGTCTCCTTCAACCTGAAGGGGAAGCCGTTCAGACACCTCGGCAGGCTCATGGTGGTTCTGAAGGCGCTTCCAGTGCTCAGCAACACACTTCTCCTGGTCGGGCTCTGACCGGGAACTTTTTATCCCCAACCCCGTTTCCAATATCATGAGCTACCTGAGACGCGACCTCATCGAGCCCCGGGTCTACCAGGAGGTCATCTACGCTAAGTGCAAGGAGAGGAACTGCCTCGTCGTCCTCCCCACGGGTTTAGGAAAGACCCTGATAGCGATGCTCATAGCCGACTACCGCCTTTCGAAGTACGGTGGAAAAGTTTTGATGCTCGCCCCCACAAAGCCCTTAGCGCTCCAGCACGCGGAGAGCTTCAGGAGGCTCTTCGCCCTTTCCCCTGAGAAGATAAACGTCCTCACCGGTGAACTTCCGCCGGAGAAGAGAGCGGAGGTCTGGAGGAAGAGCGTTGTAATCACCGCCACGCCCCAGACGGTTGAGAACGACCTTCTGACAGGGAGAATCTCCCTGGAGGACGTGGTTCTCCTCGTTATAGACGAGGCCCACAGGGCCGTCGGGGGCTACTCTTACGTATTCATAGCGAGGGAGTACCTCAAGACTGCAAAGCACCCGCTCGTTTTGGGATTGACGGCCTCACCCGGAAGCGACGAGGAGCGGATAAGGGAGGTAATAGGGAACCTCGGGATAGAGCACGTGGAGGTCAAAACGGAGAACTCACCGGACGTCAGGCCCTACGTCCAGGGAATAGCCTTTGAGTGGGTGCGGGTTGAGCTCCCGGAGATCTACAAGGAGGTCAGGAAGCTTCTTAGGGAGATGCTCAAGGAGAGCCTCAAGCCGCTCGCCCACTTCAAGCTCGTCTCGACGTACTCCCCCGACATATCCAAGAGGGAGGTCCTTCAGGCGGGGGCCAAGATAAACCAGGAGGTCGCGAAGGGCAACTACGAGCTCGGCAGGCTGAGGCTCCACCAGGCAAAGGCCGTCAAGCTGCTTCACGCCATTGAGCTCCTCGAAACCCAAGGGCTGACGGCTTTGAGCTCCTACCTCAAGAAGCTCCGCGAGGACAGGAGAACGAAGTCCAGCCGGCAGCTGATGGAAGACCCAAGAATGAGGAAGGTGATCTACCTCCTCGTCCAGGCCAGAGAAAGCGGCGTAGACCACCCGAAGATGGAGAAGCTGAAGGAGCTCATCGGGAAACAGCTCGAAAGGAAGCCTGACTCCAAAATAATCGTCTTCACCAACTACCGCGACACGGGAAGGAAGATCGTCGAGGAGCTCAAAGCCATGGGGGTTTCAGCGGAGCGCTTTATAGGGCAGGCCAGCAGGGCCAACGACCGGGGTATGAGTCAGAGGGAGCAGAAGGAAATACTGGAGCGCTTTTCCAGGGCGGAGTTCAACGTCCTCGTTGCGACGAGCGTCGGGGAGGAAGGACTGGACGTCCCGGAGGTGGATCTGGTCGTCTTCTACGAGCCCGTGCCTTCGGCGATAAGGAGCATACAGCGGAGGGGGAGAACGGGCAGGCACAGGCCCGGGAGGGTCGTCATCCTGATGGCGAGGGGAACGCGCGATGAGGCCTACTACTGGAGCTCCAAGAGAAAGGAGAGGGGCATGTTCGATGCGATAAAGAGAATAGCGCGGGAGCTTGAGAAGTCGAAGCCGAGGGTTAAGAAGGCTGAGATACGGGAAAAACCCCCGGAGAGTGTCGAGATGGGTAAGGGAAAGATAACCCCACTGGATGCCTTTCTAAAGTTGAAGCGGGAGGAGGAAAAAGGGCCCAAAGAGATAGAGAAGGCCGAAGAGGTCAGAGAAACCTCGCAGGAAACCAAGGAACTTCCAATAAAGCCGGTCTTTGTGAGGAAGCCGAAGGGAATCGTTGTCTACGTTGACTCGCGGGAGCTGAGGAGCGGCGTCCCGAAGCACCTTAAGGAGCTCGGGGCGGAAGTCGAGGTCAGAACTTTGGACGTTGCAGACTACGTCGTCAGCGAGGAGGTCGGCATAGAGAGGAAGAGCGCCAACGACTTTATACAGTCCATCATAGACGGCAGGCTCTTCGACCAGGTTGAGCGCTTGAAGAGGGCCTACGAGAAGCCCGTAATAATAATAGAGGGCGAGCTCTACGGCATAAGGAACGTCCACCCCAACGCGATAAGGGGGGCGATAACGGCCGTGACGCTGGACTGGGGCGTTCCGATACTGTTCTCGCGCACGAAAGAGGAGACGGCCGGCTTCATCTACCTGATGGCGAAGCGCGAACAGGAGGAGAGGAAGAAGGAGGTAAGGATCAGGAGCGAGAAGAAGGCCCTGACCTTAGCCGAGAGGCAGCGGCTCATAGTGGAGGGCCTTCCGAACGTTTCGGCGACCTTAGCAAAGAGACTCCTGAGACACTTCGGGAACGTTGAGAGGGTCTTCACTGCGACCGAGGAGGAGCTCAAGGAAGTCGGGGGAATCGGTGAAAAGAAGGCGAGGGAGATAAGAAAGGTGATTACCGCTCCGTACGTTGAGGATGAAGAATGACCTCGAGGACGCTCTCTTGGCTTTGATACCACGTCAGGCTGGCGATGTCAAAGAAGTGAACGTCGGAGTTGATGTCGTAGGGGATTCCGGCCTTTGAGAGCGCCGAAACCATGGCCCTGCTGAAATTCAGCTCGACTTCCATAGAGCACAAAGGCCCGTTACCTCCCCCTGCCTTGGGGTAACAGTTCGGTCTCCAGGCGCCGAACCAGGTTGGGGTTCCCGTTTTCCTCGACCACTTGAGGGCGCTTGAGATGGCTTTCTCTACGTAGCTCTCGTTGTAGGAGCATCCCTTGGGGCCGGAGGCGTAAATGTGCCACTCCGCTAAGGTGTAGCCATCGTTGGTAACGTTCAGCTCGTTTAGATAAAAGGGACTTGAGACGTGGGACGGAGTAACAAAGATCAACCTGTAAGGGTCGATTTTTCGTATCTCTCTAATTGTCTCGGAGTAGACCTTGTTCAGAACCTCAGGATGTGATTTTATTCCACCGCTCGACTCTATGAGGAGGTCGTAGGAGAGCAGATAGGGATAGCCTTGGAAGTAGTTAGCCACGGTTTCCCACCATTTGACGAAGTGCTCCTGGGCGGCCTCGCTCGTCGGGTTCTCCCTAAGCTCCGGGGCGGTGTATGTGATTATTGGGATCAAACCGACCTCCAGGGTGTCGTTTACTATCTCAGCCAGCTGGAGCAGGACGGTTTTGTTCTCCACCACGTCCATGCCCACCCTAATCCGGACGTTGGAGAAGCCCTCCTCCTTGAAGTACTGGGGAACGTTTATACCCCTTGAGCGCCAGTAGAAGTAGTAGTGATTAACCTTTGCAAAGGTCATCCAGTCCACGTTTATCCCGACGTTTAACATTCTCTGATACTCAATCGCCGTTATTGCTTTGTTTCCCCGGGGCAGGGCGTTGCTGCTAACCCCTCTCATTCTGTTTTCCTGGGAACTATGGTGCCCCCAGTTCAGGCCCCGGTGTAGGATTGCAAAAAGGGAGACGGATAGGAGGATTATGAGGATAATGCCTGCAACACGCCTCATCTCCCTCCCCCCTGTGCCCCCGGGGAGCGAAGCGGAATCACAGCTCGCCTGTCGCTCATCCGCCGCGGTTTCCCGGGGGCGGTTGGTATTGGCGTTCATCCTTAAGACCTTTGCCCACAAAATTTAATAACCTCACGGGGTTCCTTTGAACATGCCACATCCCGACGACCGCAGGATGACCTACATTGGGGCGACCTACATCGGGAACTTCACGGACAAGAACCTGATATTCGAGGTCTTTGATGAACTCAACCGCTACCTCGCTGAGAACGGGCTTCCTACGAGGTTCGTCTACCTCGGGAAGCTTGAGGTTGGCCCCGGCTACCTGATAAACATACCGGTTGAGGGAGGGCAGGTCAAGGGGTACCCCCTCGAGGCCGTAATAGAGGCCCTCTATGCGAGGCTCCTTCAGGAGGGTCAGGGTGAGGCCGGCTTCCCTATGAGGCGCATTTTCGGCCTGACGACCTTTCCCCTGGTTTCGAGAAACCAGTACTTTCACATCTACGAGAAGTTCCTCGGCTTCCAGCAGGACATCCTCGGGATGAAGATAATGGTTCTCTCGATTAAGCCCTTTGAGAGCCCCAACAAGGAGCTCATGAAGGCCCGCATCTTTAAAGGCGTCCTCCACGAGCTCGGCCACAGCTTCGGTCTTGAGCACTGCCCCAACGAGTGCGTTATGAACCCCCCCTCTGATATGGGGGAGTGGGACAGGAGGCCCCTCTCCTACTGCCCGTCCTGCATGAGGAAGCTCCAGGGCGCCCTCCTGTCCGAGCTGACATTTAAAGGGTCGCCTGAGTCAGGGAATGGGGGGCAGGGTCGGTAACGGCGGGACTCTTCATCGGCGGAGCCTCGTTTAGCGAAATTCTCGTCATCCCCTCCTCATCTGAGCCTTTTATAAGCCGCCCACATCCTCTGGAAGACCGTTATCCACGCGAGTACACCAACGAGGTAAACCCCGTATTTCACGTACTCGACTCCAGCCAGGGAAAAGGCTATGAGTATGAGCAGTCTTTCAGCCCTCTCAGCTATGCCAACGGCAAGCTTTCCGGAACCCGCTAACTCGGCCCTGCAGCGCTCATAGCTAACGAGGTAAGCCCCCATGAAGGTTAAAAAGGCAACGCGCCAGTCGACGAGGTTCCCGAGGGCTACCCCGAAGAGGACGAAGCCGTCGCTTATCCTGTCCGAGGTGGAATCCAAAAAGGCCCCGAAGCGGCTCACCTTTCCCGTCAGTCTCGCTAAGGTTCCGTCGAGGGCATCGATGAGCGAGCCGAGGAGCAAAACGAGGCCAGCAATTCTCGGCTCGCGGAGGTAGAGGAGGTATGCCGAGAGCAGGCTGAGTATCAGTCCAACAACAGTTATCGTGTTCGGTGTGACGCCGGCCTTTGCTAAGGGCCTCACGATTGCTTCGAGGTAGTCCCTAAAGTTCCCACGGTATTTGTTAAGGACCATCGGCATCACCCAGTTTGAGTACCTTCTTCCCCCTCTCCCGCGGGATTATCCTGAGCTTCGCGTTCCTGAACTCCCTTCTCAAGCCTTCACCCTCAAGCAGCCTGTCGAGGAAAACCGCCAAAGCCGCGACCTCACTGTGGGGCTGGTTGCCGATGGCCACGTTGTAATCCGCTACCTCGTAGACCTCCTTCGGGACTTTTTCGGCCCCGACGACGACCATAATGTCTTTTCCTGCTCTCAGTGCATCCTTTATTGCCGGCAGGGCCTCGTCTACGTGGATCCCGTACATCGTGAGGTGGACGATTATACCTCCCCCCGCTTTCCATTCCCGCATTACCTTCTTCCAGCTCGGGTTGAACTCTATCGTGAAGGGCCCTCCCCACCTTTTCACAACGTCCTCCACGCTCTCCCTTACATGCTCGTCCTCCTCGGCCGCGATCACGATCTTATCGGCACCGAAGGCCCTCGCCGTTAAAGCGACATGCGTCGTTATCCTCTTGTCCCTCTCCGGCCTGTGTCCAAGTCTAAGCACGACTATCATGCTCCCCCTCCGGCAACCTCTTAAACGATGGGAATAAATCCTTTCCGGTGGTTTGATGATAACGCTGACGACGGACTTTGGACTTAGGAGCCCCTACGTCGGCGAGATGAAGGTTGCGATGCTCCGCGTTAATCCCGAAGCAAAGCTCGTTGACGTTACCCACGCTGTAGCCCGGCACTCCGTCGTTGAAGGTTCCTTCGTGATGGAGCAGGTCGTCAAGTATTCCCCACCCGAGACGATCCACGTTGGAGTGATTGATCCGGGCGTTGGAACTTCGAGGAGGGCTGTAATCATCGAAGGTGAGCAGTGGTTGGTTGTTCCAGACAACGGTTTGTCAACTCTCCCGCTCAAGCGCATAAACGCAAGGAAAGCCTGGAAGATAGACCTCGAAAGGATCAAACGATTCACGGGCTGGAGAATAAGCTCGACTTTCCACGGAAGGGACGTCTTCGGGCCAGCTGGAGCGTTAATCGAGAAAGGGGTCTCTCCAGCAGAGTTCGCAAGTGAAATTCCACTCAACTCGCTCGTTAAGCTCGATTTGAAGCCGAAGAGGGAGAAGGGCCTCTGGGTTCTTAAGGTGATCTACGTTGACGACTTCGGGAACGTTATACTGAACCTCGAAGACTATGAAAGGCCAAAAGCGGTCGAGCTTCCAGATTTCGGCCTCAGGATTCCTTACTTAGAGACCTACGGTCGGGTGAAGCCCGGTGAACTCCTCGCTTTACCCGGAAGCCACGACTACCTTGAGATAGCGGTAAACCAGGGGAGCGCCGCTGAAAAGCTCGGCCTCAAGGTCGGAGATGAGGTGAGGGTGAGGCTCGTTCAAAAATCCTGAACGAAAGGTTCAAAAATTTTGAACATGGCCAGTTCGAGCTAAGAAGATTTATCAACCCTACCTCCAATATTTCAGTGGTGAGCGAGATGGGAGAAATAATGGTGCGGATTTCAGTCCCTGATGGGCCTGAAGAGGTTTTCAAAAAGGAACTAAAGGCCCTCTCAACAGGTCTTTCACGGCTGAAGAAAAAGCCATCGGTCACCGTTGATGACGTCTTTGGCATTATGCCATCCCGGAAGTCTGCAAAAGAGATGAGGTTGGAGCTGTATGAGGAGCTATTTGGTTGATTCCTCCGTTATCCTTGAGGCCCTGAAGGGCAATCCCCGGGCAAGGGAAGTCCTGAACGGCCTTGGGAACAGCTCAAAGTTCATAAACTCCATAATATTCAGCGAGGTGCTTTTCATATTCCTGAAAAACATCACCGGAAAAAGCTACCGCTCTTTGAGGGGCAACAAAAGGGAATTTTTGGCGCAGGAGGAAAAGCTTTCCAAGCTTTACAGATTTCTTCGAGAAAATTTTGTCGAAGTTCCCCTGACCGAGGAGATAAGCGGCCTGGCTTTTGAGCTTATGACAAAGCACGCGCTTCTCCCAAATGATTCTTCCCTGTTTGGAGGTGAAGCCGATGGTTAAACGCGGTCTCTTCGTTGGAAGGTTCCAGCCGGTGCACAACGGACACATAAAGGCCCTTGAGTTCGTTTTCTCGCAGGTTGATGAGGTGATCATCGGCATAGGAAGCGCACAGGCCAGCCACACCCTCAAGAACCCCTTCACGACGAGCGAGAGGATGGAGATGCTCATAAGGGCTTTGGACGAGGCAGGATTAACCAAAAAACGCTACTACCTCATCCCGCTCCCGGACATAAACTTCAACGCCATCTGGGCGACCTACGTTGTCAGCATGGTTCCAAGGTTTGATGTCGTCTTCACCGGCAACTCACTCGTTGCACAGCTATTCCGCGAGAAGGGCTACGAGGTGATAGTCCAGCCCATGTTCCGTAAGGACATTCTCTCGGCGACGGAGATACGGCGTCGCATGATAGAAGGTGAACCATGGGAGGAGCTGGTTCCTAAAAGCGTCGCCGAGTTCATAAAGGAAATCCACGGCGTGGAGAGGATAAGAATGCTGGCGACGAACCTTGAGAAGAACGAAAAGGAACTGCAGGCGCCGATAAGGATTCCTGAGTTCTGAGGTGATTTTATGGCGGACTGGAAACGGGCACTTGAGAAGTTCATAGGCGAGTGGAGGGAAAAGGACTTTGTTGAAGCCGCTCTGCTGACTGGAGGTTACGCCCTCGGACTTCAGACCCCTCGCTCGGACGTGGACGTTTACATAATCCTCTCTAACAACGTGGACTGGAGGGAGAGGGGAAACGTCCTCGTGAACGGTGTTTTGATTGAGTACTTTGCAAACCCGGTTCGAGCAGTGAGACGGTACCTTGAGGATGAACACTCCAAGAACAAGAGAAATACTGCCAGAATTATTCTCATCGGGAAAGTCCTCTTCGACAAAACGGGGATAATAGAAACCCTCAAGGCCGAAGCCGAGAAATACATGGGAAAGCCGTTTCAAAAGCCCGACGAGTCGAGAATCGAGCTGGCCAAGTACATTCTCTGGGACGCCCTTGATAGCCTGAAGGACGCCGAGGAGAGGGGAGACCCAAGCTACGCTTATCTCTATCACCTGACCCTAAGGGAAGCGCTTGAGTCCTACGCCCGATTTCTTGGAACTGAGATACCGCCGGCGAGCAAGGTATATCGCCTCTTCAGTGACGAGGCCTTTAGAAAGGCGTATCTTTTCCCAGACTTCCCGGATAATGAGTTCGTCAGTCTCTTCCTCCGGGCCATGCGGAATGTCAGAACAGAAAACGCCGAGGCGTTAGTAAGCCACGTCCTTGAGAGGATGGGCGGCTTCAGCATAGACGGGTGGAAGTTGAGGACGAGGGTTTAATTTTCTCCTCAATAACTCTCAAGATGTCTTCAAGAGAGATCTCTTTTGAAGGCTGGATGTTGTCTTGTGAGCCAACGTGCTTGTGGTGGGGAAAAGTTTCAATATCTCTGTGATGTGGCGCGTTGTCCCAGCGGACTATAAGCTTTCCGTCTTTCTGCCATTGGAAAGAGTAGTTGTACTCCTCTTCCGATACAAATTCCCTGATGTAAAGAACGCTTCCATCTATTAGTTCTACCTTGATTTTCAGAAAGTAAAAACTGTCCCCCTCCTTGTAGTCTAGAATTTCGTAGCTTTTGACTGCTGAGCTCTTCTCAAGCAATTCTAACTCTCTCAGCATGTTCAATCTCCTTCAGCCTCTTCTCCAGCTCTTCAAGCTTTCTGACGTAGGCCTTCCACTCAATATAGTCGTCCCAGGCCTCAAAGGATTCCTCTGAGTCCGTAAGTTTCCTTTCAAACTCCTTTAATGTCATCCCGTATTTCTTCTCGAAGGCCTTCACTCTCTCACGTATGGGTGCCAGCTCAGAGATTATCCTCAACCTCTCGTATGCCAACACGTCCCTCTTTGAAATCACGACCTCGCTCATTTCTATCACGTCCCTAACTCGCGGTTCTTGAATAAATACCTTTCCTCGCCAGCCACTGGAACATCATCTGTTGGAAAGAAGGTCCGAAGCTCATCGCTTAAGGCCCATCAGCGTCGCGTTCGGCCCCTGAGACCCAAACTCATAAAGGGTCATCGACGTTTCCTGCCAATTGGTAAAGTTTCTTGCTCACCTCCGAGCAAAAACCCTTTAGGATTGAGCACACAACTAACAAACATGCCCGATGAGGAACTGGCCAGGGAAGTCCAAGAGCTCAAAAAGGCCCTCGAAGCGATGAGGGCGAGTTTCGAGGTAGTCTCCAAGATGGCCCAAGCTTACCTCAGGCTCCTCAACGTTTACGCGGAGTACGGTGGCTTGAGCATAGACGTCGTCATCCCTGAGATAAAGCACGACCCTATAGCGAGGGAGATTGTGAAGATTCTCTTTGACCTCAGGAGGGCGAACGTGAGCCAGATAACGCGCGAGCTGAAGGGAAGGCGCGGAAAGGCATCCAGAAACACAGTTCGGGTAAAATTGGAGGAGCTTGAGAGGCTCGGAGTGGTGAGAAAGCTTCCAGCCGAGAGGGGCAAGGTCTACGCCCTCTCAAAGGACGTGGTCAAAAGGTGGTTAGAGCTGATCGGAATGCCGATTAGGTTTGAGCAGACTAACGATTACTGAGGTGGTTGATATGGTGGAGGAAGTTGAGATTGAGAAGAAGGCCCCGGCCCAGCTTGAGGAACTCCTCGGGGAGCTGACTGAGGAAATGAAGCGGGCAAAGACCAAGGAGGAGCTTGAGGTACTTGAGAAGAAGGTCGACATCATCGAGGACCTCATAGAGGCCTACGAGGGCGACAGAGACCTCGATAAGGTGGCGGTACTGATGGACAAGCTCGGCCCGATGGTCGAGAGCATAATGGGCCCCCTAAAGGAGCTCATCGAAGAACTCTACAGCCCTGAGAAGATGCAGGCCATGGGCAAGAGCGTGGCAGAATTCTACAAGAACCTCGTCGAGGCCGGAATGGACAAGGAAGACGCCCTTGAGCTGACCAAGCAGTACATGGAAAGCATTAACGCCGCCAAAACAATCTTAGAAACCTTCCAGAGCTTCCTCACGAAGAAGGGTGGGGGTATAGTGATACACCCGGGCAAGAAGCCTCCAGTTGAGGTGAAGGGGGAGAAGGATTGATCCTCCGCTCCCTTCTTAAATTTCTCTTCTTTCACCTTCCGAGGATAGCGTTTCAGATAGCCGGAATACTCCGCGCGATAAACCGGGGGAGGAGGGCCTTTAGGAAGGGTCTTGAGAGCGAAGACCTTCCGAAGGAGGTCGTCGAGGAGCTTGTGAGAGAGTTCGACCCACTTGAGAACGTCAGCCTTGGGGAGCTTCTCAGGTCGTCCCCAAGGTTCAGAAGATACCCATAGCTGGTCTTCGGCTCTTTTTGATGGTCAACTTCTGATTAAACCACTTTTTTCGCCTCTTCCTCGGCGAGGCTTTCAATCTCCTCCAAAAACTTGGTGTAGCTTATAACATCCAGGCCGTACTTGGAGAAGATACCGTATTTTTTGACCTTCTTATCGTTTACCACGAGCAGGGAGCCAGTTAGAATGGCCGACGCTGCGGTGATAAGGTCGGAGAAGTTGGGAACGACCCCCTCTTTTATAAGGGTCCCCCCTATTTCCGCCATCTTCTCCATTAGCTGGTCTGATGCATCCACAACGTTGAATACCTCTCTGAGGGCCCCCATCTCCTCACCGGTGTCCTTCCCTGACGCTGCCTTTGCCATGAGGTACGAGTTCACGGTGGAAAGGGGGAGGTACACTTGAAACTCGGCGATGATGAATTCAAGTATCTCCTTGTTCTGTTTTCTCGTCACCTTGAGGAAGGAGAGGGGATCAAAGGAGATCTTCTCAGGGAGCATTCTCAAGTTGAACCCTCCTTGCCTACTCATCGGAATTTTCGAGCAGGGATATGATCATGTCGGCTTCATCGTCGTCCAGCACGACCTTCTCGGCTTTCAGGTCGAGCTCGACTGAATGCCACACCTCAATGAGCTTCTTCAATACTTCAGTGTAAGACTTCGCATCCAGCTTGGCCTTTAGGTGTTTTATAGCCTCCCAGGTTTCCTCATCAACAGCTATCGTCTTCATACCGTCTCCACCTCACCCTCTGATGTTAAACTCCCCCTGGATGTTCTTTGTCGTTCCCTCTTTTATTATTTTACGAAAGACTTCCACGCTTCCCCTCCTGGGCTTTCTCTCCTTTGTTATTAAGTTCACCTCGTAGAGACCGAAGTGCATCCTGAACCCGAGGGGCCACTCGTAGTTATCCGTCAGGGCCCAGTGGAGATAGCCCTTAACCTCATGCCCTTCCTCGTAGGCCTGCTCAACTGTGGCCAGATGGCTGGCTATGTAATAGGGCCTCAGCACGTCCTTTGAATCGGCCACCCCGTTCTCCGTTATGTAAAGGGGCAGTCCGTACCTCTCAGCTTCAACGATGGAGTCGTATATGCCCTCAGGGTAGATCTCCCACCCCATATCGCTCACGGGCTTTCCTGACTTTGAGGACATCCCGGGCCTGCAGGCGTAGCCGTATCCCGGAACTCCTTTGAAGGATATAAGGGGCAGCGTAGGGAACTTTGGCTCCTGCCACTTAACAACCTCCCGCGTGTAATAGTTTATGCCGATCCAGTCGTTTCCCCTGAGGTAAGGCAGGTCCACGATGTCCTCCCCATCGAATTCGATGTTGAGCTTTCCCCATGTGATGGCCTCTAAGAACAGCCTGCTATGGAAGAAGTTGTCCTTCTCGGCAGCCTCAACGTCCTTCTCGTCCCGGGGGTTTTCTGGGTAGGCAACGCCTATGTTGTTGTAGATTATGCCAACGTCCGCGGCTTCCTTTGAGTCCCCGTCCGCTTTTTTCCTGTCGAACTTCTTTATCATCCTGTACGCAAGGGCGTGAGCGTTTATCATGTTCAGCATCGCCAGCTTAACGGCCTCCGGATTCATAACCCCCGGCGGGAACCCTGAATAGGGGGCTAAGTAGCCGAGCTCAACAACTACCATGGGCTCGTTGAAGGTGCTCCACATATCGACGACGTCACCGAGCTTGTGGGCAACGTATGCGGCGAACTTGGCGAACTCGATAACCGACCGCTTGCTAACCCATCCGTTTCTGCCGTTGGTAAGCGCCTTCTCCCTCGCGGTTATTGGATCGTGGAGCCAGTACGGAAGGGTGAAGTGGTTGAGGTTAACGATAACTTTGAATCCTTTCTCTCTGAGGCTCGATATGACCCGCCGGTAGTAGAGAACCTCCCTCTGGTTTGCAAGCTCGTCCAGCTCCTCAAGGGTGTTTGCGTCTATCCTAACGCGCTTCACAAGGTCGTACGAGCTGTCAACGGAGTAGTCAACGTCAACGTAAGTCGTCGGCCAGGGGAATATCCGGCTCCACTCGATACCTATGCGGTACGCGTTGAGACCCATCTCCTTTGCAATCTCGTGGTCTCTTTCGTAGAGCTCGTAGCTGTTCACTCCCTCCTCGGGCAGGTCTCCGCTGACGAGCCCCTTCTCAACGTTGCTCCTGTCCCTAACCCAGTGCCACCAATCGGTGTTCGGATCTATGTGCCTCCTGTACTTGTCCCCCATCTCAAACTGAAACCCGGACTGTGAAACCCCCCAGTAAAAGTTCTCCGGGAACATGACATCTCCCCCGTCTCCTTTGGTTATAATATTAAACTGTCCCATTACTTATAAATATTTCCCGAGTCTTATAAAAATTGGATCAGGAATTATAAGCTATAGCAAAACTTATAAGGTATGGACATCATTTACATTACGACGATGCCCTCATTTAGGAGGTGGATTGCATGAAAAAACTGTTGGGGCCCATAGTTGTTGGGATATTCTTTTTGAGTCTCTTTGGCCAGTTTGGCGCAGCGGCCACCCAAACGCAACTCCCCCGTAGTGAGACCATCTACGTCGGTGGAGGTCTCTGGAGCCAGCCAAACAACTTCAATCCCACTGTCAGCTGGGCGGCTGTAACCGGAACGATCGGTCTTATTTATGAAACCCTTTTCATCTACGATCCGCTCAAGGACAAGCTCGAACCCTGGTTGGCCAAGAGTGGTGAGTGGATCTCTAACGACACCTACCGTGTAGTCCTCAAGAGCGGCCTCACATGGCAGGACGGAAAACCCCTGACGGCGGAGGACGTGAAGTTCACCTTTGACTACGCCAAAGAACATCAGGGTCTCAGCTACTCACCCATCTGGGGATGGCTCAAGGAGGTCAAGGTCGTTAATGAAAACACAGTTGACTTCGTTTTCAGCGAACCCCACTATGAGGAGTGGAAGTACTGGCTCTACAACATAGCAATAATCCCCAAGCACATATGGCAGAGCATTGACAACCCCCAGAGCTTTGCAAACATGAAGCCCGTTGGCTCGGGGATGTACAAGCTCTACAAGACAGACCAGATGAGGTTCATACTCGTCAGGAATGACAACTGGTGGGGGATTAAGTACTACGGAAAGCCCGCTCCGAAGTACATCGTTTACGTTATAGTCTACAGCAACAACCTTGCGCTTTCAATGCTCGTTAAAGGGGACCTTGACTGGAGCAACTTCTTCATTCCAGGGGTGCCGGATGTCAAGTCGCACTACGGGATAGTAACGTGGTTTGACAAGCAGCCTTATCACCTCCCGATAAACACCGCCTTCCTGTTCATGAACAACCAGAAGGCACCCCTGAACAACCCGGAGTTCAGACGTGCCATAGCGTACGCAATAAACCCGAAGGAGATAGCGGCAAGGGCCGAGGAAAACCAAGTTGAACCTGCCAATCCCACCGGCCTCATCTTAAACTATCCAGTTTTCAAGAAGATATACGACGCCGACGCAGTTAAGAAGTACGGCTTCACCTACGACCCTGCCAAGGCCAAGGAGATACTCGACAAGCTCGGGTACAAGGACATAAACGGCGACGGCTATAGGGAAACCCCAGATGGAAAGCCCCTCAAGCTTACGATAGAGGTTCCCTACGGCTGGACCGATTGGATGGAGATGTGCAGGGTCATAAGCGAGGACCTCCAGATGGTTGGGATTAGGGTTGATCCGAAGTTCCCGGACTACAGCAAGTACTACGAAGACATAACCAAGGGCCAGTTTGACATGGCAATCAACAACTTTGGAAGCCAGGTATATGCAACCCCCTGGCAGTGGTTCAACTGGCTCCTCTACCCGGATGTGGCCCCCATCGGAAACGCAACGTACTCCGGGAACTGGGGAAGGTACAAGAACAACCGCGTTGCTGAGCTGCTTCACATGATAAACACTGAGAAAGACGAGAACAAGAAGATCCAGTACTACCACGAGCTCCAGGAGATATTCCTCAAAGACCTGCCTTACATCCCCTTGATATACAACGGAGCCTGGTTTGAGGCAAGCAACCAGTACTGGACAAACTGGCCGACAGAGCACAACCCATACGCGTTGCCCATAACCTGGCAGAACTACTGGCAGATGGGTGGGGTAAAGGTTCTCCTCAACCTGAAACCCGTGAAAGCAGCCACCACTCCGAGCTCATCTTCGAGCTCTTCGAGCTCATCAATCTCAACATCCTCCCCCTCCTCTTCGTCCTCGACATCCCAAACGACCCCAAGCACTACAAGCAGTTCCACCTCAAAGAGCAAGAAGGGAATCTGCGGCCCGGCCCTGGCAGTTGGACTGGCCCTTGTCCCACTACTTTTAAGAAGGCGTAAGTGATTTTTGTTTTTTCTTTTTATTATGTAGTACGGGGGGCTTAAGATGTCAGGGATAAAGAGGTACCTCATCAGGAAGACCCTCATCTATACGCTAACCTTCTTCCTCGCCGTTACGATAGACTTTATAATCCCAAGGATGATGCCGGGAGATCCCATTGGGGTTCTCCTTTCGAGGTTCGCCACTTTACCGGAGGCCACCAAGTACCTCCACGGCTACTTCGTCCAGGCCTTCGGTCTCAACAAGCCCCTGTGGGAACAGTACCTCTCGTTCTGGAACGCCGTTCTCCACGGCGACCTTGGCGTGAGCATTTACTACTACCCCAAGCCGGTGACCGAGATCCTGAAAGCAGCCATCCCCTACGATCTCGCCCTCCTGTTCCCGGCCCTCGTGGCGAGCTGGTTTGTGGGCAACTGGCTCGGTGCCATTGCGGGTAAAAACCGGAAACTTGACAGCTACCTGATGCCGGTTTTCTACTTTCTCCAGGCCTCCCCGTACTTCTGGTTTGCCATCCTGCTCTCATACCTCTTCACTTTCAAGTTGGGATGGTTCCCCATCTCCGGTGCGTACAGCTACGGCATAATCCCCTCCCTGAGCTGGGAGTTTATAAAGGACTACCTGTACCACTGGATACTTCCATTTCTGAGCCTGTTTATGGTCCAGCTCGGTGGCTGGGCCATTGGTATGAGGAACATGATAATCTACGAGGTCGAAGCCGACTACATACGCTATTTAGAAGCCCTGGGAGCGAGCGAGAGAACCCTGATGAAGCACGCGTTCAAGAACGCAATGCTCCCCCAGGTCACTGGGCTGGCCATTCAGCTCGGTCTCCTCGTCGCTGGAAACGTCACTGTCCAGATAGTCTTCTCGTACCCCGGTATAGGATACGTTCTGATGCAGGGCATAATGAACCAGGACTACTTCCTAATCCAAGGCGCGTTTCTTGTGATAATCCTGACGGTTCTGATCGCCAACTTCACTATAGACCTGCTCTACGCCCTCATTGATCCGAGGGTGAGGACGAGCTATACCGAGGAGGGGGCCTGAATGTCCCTAAAGAGGACCCTCAGGATAGCACTGAAGAATTCGAAGTTTAAGGTGGGCATCGCCATAGTCACCATCATGGCCATCTTCGCCCTGTTAGGTCCGCTGACAACGCCCTTCGACAACATGGGGTACTACCCCATAAAGTTCGGCAACACTACCTTTCCAAAGCCCACGACGCCCTCTTTACCTCCGATGTCCCAGGACACAGTTTACGGTTCAAGCGGTGTTGTCAACGTCACCCACTACCTCGGAACCGACAGTTTTGGGAGGGACATCTACGCCCAGCTAACGTACGGTATGAGGTCGTCCTTCTTTATTGGAATCGTAGCCGGTGGCCTCGCCACCCTCTTGGGGCTGCTGATAGGTTTTGTTGCCGGCTACAAAGGCGGGTGGACTGATGAGTCCCTGATGATACTCACAAACATAATGCTGGTCATTCCAACGATGGCCCTCCTCATCATAATAGCCGCCTACCTCCCCTACAGGGGGACGGGAATAGAGAGCCTCATAATCGGCCTGACGGCATGGCCCTGGGCCGCCAGGGCGGTAAGAGCCCAGACACTCTCCCTAAAGAACAGGGAGTTCGTGAACCTCGCCAGGCTCTCGGGACTCAGCGACCTCAGGATAATCTTCGGGGAGATAATGCCGAACATGATATCCTACGTTTTCATGGTGTTCATCCTTCAGTTTGGGGGTTCGATACTCGCGGCCGTTGGGCTGGACTTCATCGGACTGGGCCCAACGAGGGGCATGTCCCTCGGGATAATGCTTCAGCAGGCAGTTCTCTGGAACGCAGTAACGCTCGGCTACTGGTGGTGGGCGATCCCTCCGGGGCTCGTCATTGCGATCCTGATAACCGGCCTTTACTTCATCAACACGGGCCTTGACGAGGTGTTTAATCCTCGTTTGAGGGGGGGTGGGGAATGAGCCTCCTCGAAGTCAAAAACCTCAAAATCTACTACAAAACACCAGCAGGCCCAGTAAAAGCCGTCGACGGAGTAAGCTTCAAAGTCAAAAAAGAAGAAGTCTTCGGAATAGCAGGCGAAAGCGGCTGCGGAAAATCAACCCTCGTCCACTCCCTAATCCTCAGAAAACCCCCAATGGAGCACGCCGGCGGAGAAGCCCTCTTCAAAGGAAAAAACCTAATGAAACTAAGCCCAGAAGAAGCCAGAAAAATCCGCTACACACAACTCTCAATAATCCCCCAGTACGCAATGAACGCCCTAAACCCAACCAAAAAAATCAAAGACATCGTCTGGGACTTAGCAAGAGAACACGGCCACACCAACAGGAGCGAAGTCGAAAAACTCCTCCGCGAGAGATTAGCAATGGTCAAACTCACACCCAAAGTAGCAGACATGTATCCGGTTGAACTCAGCGGCGGAATGAGACAACGCGCAACAATGGTCGTCTCAACCCTCCTCAACCCCGATCTCCTGATAGCAGACGAAATCACCTCAGCATTAGACGTCACAACCCAAAGAGTCGTAATAGAACTCCTCCACCACTTCATGGAGGAAGACATAGTCAAATCCATAATCTTCGTCACCCACGACTTAGCCTTACTCGACAAAATCGCCAACAGGACAATGATCCTCTACGCGGGCAAAACAGCCGAATTAGGACCAACCGAAGAAATCATAAACAACCCAACCCACCCCTACACCCAACTCCTCCTCAACGCACTCCCAAGAATGGGAGTCCAGTACAAAAAACAAAAACTCAAAGGAATCCCAGGCTACCCAATCAGCCTCCTCAACCCTCCAAAAGGCTGCCGCTTCTACACCCGCTGTCCATACGCCATGGACCGCTGCAAGGACGAAGAACCACCACTCGTCAAGGTTGGGGAAGAACACTACGCCGCCTGCCACCTCCTCGGAGGTGAATCACAATGAAAGAACTCCTCAAAGTCGAACACCTCACCAAAACCTTCACCTCAGGACTAATAGGAGGCTTCGAAATAAGAGCAGTAGACGACGTCAATTTCGAAATAAAACCCGGAGAAATAGTCTCACTCGTCGGCGAGAGCGGAAGCGGCAAAACAACAATAGGAAAACTCATCCTCCACCTCCTCACACCCACCTCAGGCAGAATACTCTTCGAAGGCAAAGACATAATGAAACTCAGCAAAAAAGAAATCAAGAAGAACTACTACAGAAAAGTCCAAGCCGTCTTCCAGGATCCCTTTGCGAGCTTCAACCCCCTCCACGAGGTCGACAGAGCCTTCGACCTGGTCTTCAACTCCTTCTTCCCCGACGTGAGCAAGGGCGAGAGGAACGACATGATAAACCAGGCCCTCGTTCAAGTCGGCCTAAACCCCTCGGAAGTCCGCGGCAAGTACCCCCACCAGTTAAGCGGCGGCCAATTACAGCGCGTTCTCATAGCGAGATCCCTCCTGCTCAAGCCAAAACTCTTGATCGCGGATGAAGCTGTTTCAATGCTCGACGCGAGCACGAGGATAGACATTCTAAACCTCCTCGGCGACTTCAGGGACAAGTACGGTACGGCAGTACTCTTCATAACGCACGACTTAGCCTTGGGCTACTACATTAGTGATTACACGATCATCATGTACAGGGGAACGATCGTTGAAATGGGTGATACTGAAAAAGTCTTTCACAATCCGCTTCACCCGTACACTCAAATGCTCCTCGAAAGCGTTCCCGATTTGAACGTGAAGTGGGAGTTCAAGGGGATCGAGCCTGAAAAAGAGGAGGGGGCGGTTTACTCAATCCAAGGCTGTCGTTACGCTCCGAGGTGTCCGAGGGCCAAGGACGTTTGCTTCAAAGTCCGTCCCAAGCTCAGAGAACTCGAAGAAAACCACTGGGTCGCCTGCCACCTTTACGGGGGCGAGTAAATGCACGCGACACCTGAAGAAGTCGGGAGGGCTCCACAGGAGAAACCCGAAGGGTCTGTAACCCATCACGACTCCCGGTTACCGAGTGATGCATCCTGCCGGAGTGGTTCACGTTCCCCGTGGCAGCCGCTGGCCATGGCACCCACCCACCAAGGGGGCAGGAGCGAATCAACCTGCCCCCCTTTTCTCGCCCTTCTAAAGGTTACCCTGATCTCCCTGATCCTGCTCCTTCCGCTCATCCACCTGCCCCCCGCAGGTGCCGCCGATTCCCCTGGGGTAAATTACACCGCCGAAAACGGTACAATCTTCGTTCAAAATCTCACAACGGGCGAGGTGAGACCGCTCTATCTACACGGTGTCAGCTGGTTTGGCTTTGAGCTCAAAGACCACGTGGTTTACGGCCTCAATGAAAGGAACTGGAAGGGGATCCTCGACGACGTCAAAAAGCTCGGCTTTAATGCGATAAGGCTCCCCTTCTGCAGCGAGTCCATAAGGCCCGGCACAAAGCCCATGCCCGGAAGGATAAACTACGCCCTAAACCCAGATCTCAGAAACCTGACATCCCTAAAAATCATGGAAAAGATAGTGTCGTACGCAAACACCATCGGACTTTACGTCCTCCTCGATTACCACAGGATAGGCTGCACCGAAATAGAGCCCCTGTGGTACACCGAAAATTATACGGAGGAGCAGTACATCAAAGACTGGCTGTTTCTCGCAAGAACGTTTGGAAAGTACCCCAACGTCATTGGGGCCGACCTGAAGAACGAACCCCACGGCCCGGCTGGATGGGGGACGGGCGATAAGAGGGACTTCCGGCTCTTTGCCGAGAGGGCTGGAAGGGAGATACTCAAGGTAGCGCCCCAGTGGCTCATCTTCGTCGAGGGAACCCAGTACACCCACGTGCCGGGGATAGACAGCGAAATCGAGAAAAACGGATGGTGGACCTTCTGGGGCGAGAACCTCATGGGGGTAAGGGAATATCCCGTCAGACTGCCCAAGGGGAAGGTCGTCTATTCCCCACACGTGTACGGGCCGAGCGTCTATATGATGAACTACTTCAAAAGCCCCGATTTCCCTGCCAACATGCCCGCCATCTGGAACGCACACTTTGGCTACCTTACCGATTTGAACTACACCATCGCGATCGGCGAGTGGGGTGGAACCTACAGGGGGCTGGATAAAGTCTGGCAGGACTCCTTCGTCCAGTGGCTGCTGAGGAAAAGGATCTACAACTTTTTCTACTGGTGTCTGAACCCGGAGAGCGGGGACACGGGAGGGATTTTCCTCGACGACTGGAAGACCGTGAACTGGGAGAAAATGAGGCTCATATACCGTCTGATCAAAGCGTCCGATCCGAGATTTGAGGAACCTCTTTACATAATCCTGGAAAGCAACGCAACGACTTCCGTCCTCGGGGCCGGGGAAAAGGTCAGGATATACTGGTACACGAGCGGCGAGGTCGTCGATTCCAACTTCGCCCGCTCAAGGGAAGGCGAGATGAACCTGACGCTCAACAGGAGCATAACGTTCTACATAGTGGCCAGAAAAGGAAACCGGACGCTCAGAAAAGAGCTGAAATTGTACGTCATTGGGGGCAGCACCGGAGGCAAGGCCTCCGTCACGTCGTCTCCCACATCGTCCGCACCGGAGACGTCACCAGGGAGAGGCAAATCCCTCTCCCACCGCCCCTTGGCCGGGTACCTGATCGCTGCTCTCATCGCCTCGGTCTTTCTCGCGTACCTGCTGACCTTAAGGAGGGGCAGGTGATCGGAAGTTCCTTTCCTTTCTTGAGAGCACCGCGAACATCACTCCGGTGAGGACGAAGAAGGCCAGACTGGCAGCGTAGGGCAGCGTCGCGTGTAAGCTCGCCAGGCCCCCGGCTACGAGTGGTGTGAACATGCCTAAGACCTTCCGGTAGCTCGATATCGCCGCGTGGAACTCACTCGCCCTCTCCTTCGGAATCAGCCTGAACATCCAGGAGCGGTAGAAGGGAAACCCCAAACTGCTCCCGAAGTCGCCAAGCGCATACACAAGCAGAACAATCCACAGGGGCGGTGATAGGACCATGACCAGGGTGTAAAGAGCGTTTATGGCCATGCCCACCCCAAGGGCCTGAAAACCCTTTCCCTTTGGAACGCGCTCGCTGGCGTAGGTTCCTAAAATCGAGGCAAGACCGCTGGCAACCGCCACAAGGGTTACCTCGAAGACAGTTTTATGCAGCACGAAGACGACGTAGTTGATTAGCACCATCTCGGGCGCGAGGGCCCAGGCAAGGGTGATGAAGGTTTCAAAAACTATGAGGAGCCTGAACTCACCGGCCTTGAAGGTGAAGCCCTCCGGTGTTAGCCTCTCCTCCTTTCCGACCGATGGGAGGAAGCGCCAGATGTAGGCGACGGTAAAAACTGAGAAGAGGCCGAAGATGATAAAGGCCCAGCGGTAGCTCTCCGGACCGGGGTAGATGTAGCCGAGAAGGTAGCCCATGATGGGAAAGGTGAGAACCTGGGCCATCTCCGGCAATCTGAGATGCCATGCGAATACCTCCTCATATTTGTCCTCGGGATAAATTATCTGCTCGTAGGCCCGGTAGAGCGGGTAGAGCATCGTTGAAAGCTTCTCTATCGCCCTCCCGGTGAAGAGCAGAACAGGAGCGATAGCACCTTTGGCGAGGCCGTAGAGAACGTAGGCAATTCCATCGAGAACGTCAATCGCGATGAGGCCCTTCTTGATGTCCCAGCGGTTGAAGGCCCTGCCGAAGAGATACGTTAAGGGAATCGAGGCGAGGTTGACCGCTGTGAAGAAGGCACCGACTTCAAGGATGGAGTAGCCGGTCTCCATGAGGTAGAGCGGGAAGAGTATCCAGACTATCAGGCCCGGAGAAATGAGCGTGTGGTAGAGGATGTAGGCTTTAGCGCCCCTCGGAATCTCGCTCCAGCGCATGTCCTCACCATCAGCTTAAGGAAGTTTAGACAGAATTTTTAAAAAGATTTAGATGACTTTATTTGGGTGAATTACAATGCAGAAGTATAAGATCCTGGCCGCGCTGTTGGTGGTTCTTCTCGTCTACGCGAGCTTTGCGACCTGGAAATGGAGGGAGACCGAGAAGTCAAAGGATAACGCGATTAACGATTTAGAGGAAGTTGCAAGCTCTGAGATGGAATGCTTTGAAGGCTCCGGCATTTTAGTCTCGCTGGCTGAGAAGAACACCTCCTCTCCAACACTCGGCAGTTTTTCACTAATGCTCGCACATTGTGCCTACAACCTTGAGTCTACTGCAAATTCCCTATATTTCCTCACCAATGATCCCAAATACTCAGACCTCGCCGCCTTTGGAAGCAGTTTGGGGATATTCTTCCACAGGGTGGGGAACAACTTCTTTGAATCGAGGGAGCTCGTGCTCAAGAACAAAGACCGCATCTCCAACCTCGCCCTAACGATTGAGAACCTGATGGTGGAGAGTAAGTGTCTCTGCGACATGACTCCAGAGGACATCAAGAAGCTGAGGAAGATGGCAGAGGAGATCGAAGGGGATTGAGTGAGATTTTTACTTTTACCTCTTAATACATTTGACGTAAATCAGCGCCTCCTCACCCCACTCTGGATAGGGGTCTATCAAGGCCACCCTAACAAAACCCCTCCGCTCGTAGAACCTCCTTGTCTCGTCGTAGGGTTTGTAGCTCAAATCGCCCGAGGTCTTGACGACCAGAATCTCAAAGTTCCGTTCTTCTGCCCACCTCTCAACGAAGCGCAGCATTTCAGTTCCGATGCCCTTCCCCCTAAACTCCCTCGTAACCGCCATCCAGAGGATTTCGAGGGCTTTCTTATCGATTGGTTTTACCGTTATGAAGCCGAGAACCCTACCGTTCTCAACGGCTATGAACGTCGTTTCGCTTTTAAGGTCGCGTTCCATCGCCTCAAGTCCGGCCTCGTTGAACCACTCGGGCAAACCGCGAGCTATCTCAAGGCAGGCGAGCCTTTCTTCTTCGGCTTCGAGTGGCTTGATGTGCATGCCTTCTCCCATAAGTCCAGTTTCGCGAGACGTATTTAAAGCCTCCTGCTCACCTCTTTGCCCTTCCCTCACCTCCTGAGTATAATCTTTTAGATAGCCTAAGGGAGATCATGAACCCTCAGCGGGGTGATGGGGGCGTTAACAGTCCCCCACTCTTAGAGGCATAGCAAACATCAACCGATCAAGCCGAAACCCTTAAATGTAATTAAATGGTTACAAGTTATTGAGTGATTACATGAGTGCCGAGGAGCTTGCGAAGTTGCTCGACGGCCTTGGGCATCCACTCAGGCTCAAGATAGTGGCCCTGCTCGCGGAAGGGGAGAGGCCGATGTACCTCAACGAGATAGCCCGTTCACTTGGGGTAAGCAGGGGACTGGCAAAGATACACCTGAAGAAGCTCGAAAAGGCAGGGATAGTCAAAAGCAGGCTCGTGATCGACGAGGAAAGGGGAAAGGCGCTCAGGTTCTATGAGCTGGTCCCCTTTAACGTTTGCATCTCCCCGGAATCCCTCAGGAGGTGGTTTTATGGAGACTAAGCATGTGGCTATTGCAGGAGTATGGATCGTCACGACAGTAATCGTCGTTGGTTGGATCTGGGCAATGGATTTAACCCCGAGCGACACCCTCTTCGGGCTCCTGTTGTTTCTACTGCTGTCAGCAGGCATTTCCATTGGAATAGTTCGCGCCGTTCCCGAACCAAAGGGGAGTGAAGTGCCCGCACAGCTCGGTTCAAAGTTAGAGGAGATAGACCGGAGGCTCAGTCACATCGAGGAGAAAGTCGAGAAGATGGAGCGTTTTCTGGAGGAATGACTTCCTCCCACCAAATCTTTTTTATGGGCTCCACGTAAATCAGCGCCTCTCTCCCTCCCGGGGTGAAGGAGTTCTCCGCTTATATTACCGGCAGTTTTCTGCTCTCGCAGCTTTTCTTGTCAGGGAACTCAAGTTGCGCAGGGTTTTGCATTAGTTCATCAGCTCAAGAACTCTATCAATTCGGAAGATATCTGAAAGAGGTTCCTTTAACTCAAAATTTCTGCTTGCCCCCCTGGCCAAACTTCCGGAGGATCCTCACCTCCTCCTCCCTCAGCTTTTCGGGCAGATGTTCGTCCTCCAGATAGCCCTCGGCGTCTTTGAGTCTCTCCTCAACCCATTCAAGGTCGCCCTCTTTGAGGGCTAACTCAAGCTCCTCCTCAAGGGCCATCAGATGGCACTCGTAAACCGTTTCAGGGTTCTCAATGATAACCTTTGGCGTTATCCCCAGACCCTTCCCCTTGAGGCACTCAATTTCAAGGAGTTCATGGAACAGCAGGTATTCATTTGACAGAACGTCTTTGGCAGTGTATACATCGTCCTCATAGGTCTCCGCATGGAGGTACTCCCAGAGCTCCCTGGATGAAACGCTGAAGCCCTTCCCAGTTCTCTCTGAGAGCTCACCTATTAGGACTTCAATCTCCTCTGGCTCCGCGATCACTCCAGCCATCCCTCCAATGCCCTGCTCACGAGCTCTAAGAACTCTTCTTTCGTCCCACCCTTTCCATAGAACTCCCTCAAAAGATCCATGAAGCGCCTCTCCTCATCGGTGAAGCTCCTGCCCTTCCACCCAAAGATTCTAAAGCCTTCACCCAAAATCTCGATCGTGAGGAAGTCCCCGTCCCGCGGCGCTCCTGTGGGATCCTTAACCAGTTCAACAGTGTTCACCACGTCGTAGCCGAGCCTCTTCCAGAAGGCTATCGCATCCTTGTCCTGCGGCAGGACGAAGAGGTAAAGCGAGTTGTCGTGCTTCAGAACCTCCTCCTCGGCCCTCCCAACAAGCGCCCTGCCGATCCCCTTTCCCCTGAACTCTGGCCTCACGTATATCTCCTCGACCCAGAAGCAGCCTTCCCTGCTCGAAAGCCTTAGGAACCCTACCGCTTTGCTGCCTTCCAGGGCGAGGAAGATGGTGTCGCCCCGCTTAAAGTAGTTTTCGGCCTCCCTTCTGTAGGCTTCTTTCGTCGCCTTCCACCCCTGCTTTCCCCGGAGCTCCACGAAGAACTCGGTGTAGAGGGCCTGAAACTCCGGTAGGCGAGCCTCATCCAGACCGACTACCTCCATTCAAAACACCTGAAGGGAATGGGATTTAATCCTAAAGAGGTTTGCCGTTGTCGAGCAAAACGAAAAAAGAAGAGTTCAGAGGGCGTAAGCTTCCTCAGCCCACTCGTATTCGTCGAGCCCTACCTTTTCAGCCTCCTCCGGGACGCGGACGGGTGTTATCTTGTCGGTTATCCAGATTAGGATGTAGGTGACGACGAAGGCGTAGATGGCCACGAATATGGCTGCTGCGGTCTCCTTGAGGAAGAAGGTTCCCCCACCGTAGATTAGGCCGTTGCTCCCGAGTATCGCCGCACTGCCGAATATTCCTAAGAGTATTATGCCACTGAAGCCACCTATCCCGTGGACGCCCCAGACGTCAAGTGCATCGTCCCAGCCCTTTCTGTTCTTGTAGTCAACGGCGAGGTGGCAGACTATAGCCGCTACGATACCTATGAGCATGGCCGCCTGGGGGTTCACAAAGCCTGCAGCCGGGGTTATTGTGGCGAGGCCCGCTATTGAACCCGCCATGAAGCCGATGGCACTCCACTTGCCGGTTCTCCAGTAGTCCCAGAACATCCAGGTCACGGCCGCAAATGCCGCGGCCTCCATGGTGTTGACGAAGGCAATGTTCGTGTCGAGATCAACCCTCAGGGCTGAGCCCGCATTGAACCCGAACCAGCCGAACCACAGGAGGGCCGTCCCAACCGCTATCAGGGCAAGGTTGTGGTTGCCTTCCTTCGGGAACTTCCTCTTGCCGAGGTAGAGGACTGCAGCCAATGCACCGAAGCCGGCACTCGTGTGGACGACGAGACCTCCAGCGAAGTCCTCAACACCCCACTTGGCGAGGAAGCCGCCTCCCCAGACCCAGTGGGCGAGGGGGAAGTATATGACGGTGAGCCAGAGCGTGAGGAAGACGATGAAGGCTTTGAAGCGCATCCTGTCCGCGAACGCACCGGTCATGAGAACGGGCGTGATTATCGCGAACATGAGCTGATAGACCATGAAGGTCAGCATGCTTATCTGGTCGTTTCCAGGAAAGAGAGTGCTCGGGCTTATGTGGGTCAGGAAAGCGTAGTGAAGGTTGCCTATCACCCCTGCAATGTCCCTGCTGAAGGCCAAGCTGAAGCCGAAGGTAACCCAGAGGACTGTTGTCCAGCCGGCGGAGAAGAAGTTCTGCATCATCATGTTTACCGCGTTCTTCCTGTGCACCATTCCCCCGTAGAAGAAAGCCAGACCGGGGGTCATTATAAAGACCAGGGCGGCCGCAATCAGCATAAATCCATCGCTGCCAGGATTGAACATCTTATGTCACCTCGAAAGCCTGGTTCATCGAAAAATTTTCGAAAGGGGTTATTAAAGTTGCGGTTTGTTACCCAAACATAACCAGCAAGCATCGTTTGCATACTAATGGTCCTCATGTTTTATAAATATCAAAGGTCGTGTCATATGTCGCCATTAAAAAGCTACAAAAGGTTCCAATACCAAGTCATCCCAACCGAAAAGCTGAGGTTCTTAACATTATCCAAAACTTAAAATAAAGTTTCAGGTTGAAACCAACTTTGGGTCACCTCCGGCACCGCTTTGGTTCCCACGCCCCCGGCTGATTTTAAGGTGGAAGGTTCCACCATCTCCAAAACCCTCCTACCTGACTTAACTCAGCTTTAACCGCTAAAATCTGCCTCTAAAAAACTTATTTAAGGATTTGAGCGAAAGGGAAATAATGGGTGGTTGGCGTGAGGAACCTTGCGGTGCTCCTCATAGCCATCCTTCTGACGGCTCCCGCTGTGAGCGCCAAGGGCTGGGCGGTTAAGTACGCGATAAAGGGCGCAACCTTCACCTACCCTGCTCAGCCGATATTCACCGACGGGACAATCTATTTAGCGGGTGTCTACGAAGCCAACTACACTAAAGGGAGGTTCTACCTCCTTGCCCTAAATGCGGGGAGCGGTGAACTAAAGTTCGCTGAAAGGTTAATCTTTACAGTCAACGGGAGCGAGGTCATGGCAAGAGGGATTACCGAGGGGAGTCACGGAATACTCAGGCCCCTCCCCAACGGCAACCTCTTAGCGGTATTTCCGGCGAAAAGGATTGGCTCTTCCTCCTTCTCGGCCATGATCGTCACCGAGCTTAAAAAGGACGGCAGTGCGGTTTGGGCGAAATACTACCAGCTCTCAGTTCGCTCCAGCGGAAAAACAAAACCCAGGGAGCTTATGCCCGTTGACGCCCTCGTGAGTCAGGACGGCATCTACATCTTAGCCCAGAGCATAAGCTGGCAGAGACCTGTAACGGTTCTCCTAAGGCTCGCCAACGATGGAACGCTCATCTGGGCGAGGAGCTTCACAACAGCCGACATCGGGGCCAAGCCTATCGGCATCGAGCTTTCCCCGGATGGAAGGGTTCTCATGCTCGTCAGCGTTCTTAGACCACTCCTCTTCTGGATTGACGAAAACGGAAACATAACCAAGGGAATCGCCGTAAACCTCAACAACGAGTACATCCTGAAGGGACTCCTGGTGAAGGATGGAAAGGTCTACATTATCGGTGCCATCAAGCCCGAGCTCTACGAGCCGTTCATCTTGGCCTTAAGCGGTGACGGAAAGCCCCTGTGGGCGGAGAAGTTTCCGAAAACGGGCTACACCTTCGTCTCGCTCCTCTCGGACGGGAACTTCTACATCCTCGGAAGCGCGGGCTCAACCCTTCAGGAGGGAGGGAGCGGTTACCACAGGCACGTCTGGGTTCTCAGCCTCGACGGAGGCGGGAAGCCGAGGTGGAACATCGTAACCGGCGATTCCATGATAGACGACAGGCTCGGCGGCATTTCCCTCGGCGACTACCTCTACGTGACCTACTACAGGAACTTCCTGATGGATCCGGGTTTGGTATTCCTCGCCATCACCAAGGACGGCTCAACACCCTGTCAAGCGGAGAACCCGGAACTGAAGGCGCAATCTTTTGACGTGAGCACGGAAAGCGCCGGGCCCATCAAGACCGGGAAGGCCATGGTAAAAGCCCTGCCCCTTGAGGTGAAGCTCGAAAAGCTCGACCTCTCCGAGAAGAACCCCTGTTCGGGCAACCTCATGAGCTCAAGCTTAAAGCCGAGGACGAGCACAACATCAACGGCCTACACCCACAGCAGGTCTTCAACATCCGCCAGCACTTCCTCAAGCTCCCTGTCAGAGACCTCTACGTCGAGCACTTCCAGCCGAGAAACTTCCTCAACCTCCCCAACCTCAACGGCTGAAAAGGGAGGAATCTGCGGGCCGGCCTTCCTTGTTGTGCTCTCCCTGCTTCCGCTTTTCCGCAGGAGGCCCTAACTTACTTCAACTTTTTTCTGAAGACGAGGACGTTCGGTTCTTCCGTCTCGTCCCAGAGGAAGAGGCCGAGCCTCCTCAGGCCGGGGAGGACGGGCTTCATGCCGCTCGGGAGCATCAGGTCGAACTCCTCCCTACCCTTCTCGCCGGCCACCCACGCCATCGCCGGCAGCATTACCCTTATGCACCCCAAGCCGGTTGAGAGCGGCGTGAAGCTCCCACCGTCCCTGGTGGCGAGGAACTTGAAGCCGCTAACTTCATAGACTTCCCCCTTCTCTCTGAGCCACCTTAAGGCTTCCTCGCTCCTGTGGACGAACTTCCAGCCGAGCGGGATTATTCCGAGGGTTAGATCCTCCATCTCGGGCTCAACCCTCTCGGGTTCTTCCGGCTCGAAGCTTTCTGTTTTTGCACTGAAAACGAAGAATTTCGCTTTGACACGAAAGCCGGTCTTTTCCGCCAGTGAGATGCTCTCGCGGTTGAGGAAATAAGTTGCGAACTCAAGGGCCCCTATTTTCCCTTCCTCAGCGAGCTTCTCGCCAAGGTCGAGCATGAAGCTGTGCAAAAGCCTTCCGTAGCCCCTCAAGCGGTAGTCCGGATGAACCCTTAGGCCTTCAAGCCAGCCGACTTTGCCGGGCAGAAGGGTTAGCTTCGCCGTTCCGATCACCTTTCCCCCAAGCTCAAGGACGTAGAAGTGGCCGTCCTTTACCCATTCGTCAAATACCCTCGCTAAGTAGTCCCCTCCGCCCCACGTCAGCTTTGCAATTTCCTCTATGAAGGGTTTGTCCTCGGGTGTTGCCTCGCGGATGGTTGGGTTCATTGCTTTTCACCCGCAGGTGTGTCGATGCCCGGGATTTTATGCTTTTGCGTCCCCGAGGAATTTCTCAAAGAGGAGGGAAGCGGTCAACGCAAGGGAAAACGCCACAATTGCAAAAACCCGGATTTCACCGCCCTTTTCAATCGCCCACGCAAAAGCTAACTGCGAGAGGGGAATTATCAGCGTCGCGAGGGCGTCAAAGATGCCCCTCGCGGTTCCGAGGCTTTCGAGTGGGATGGCCTTCTGCATCAGGCTGTCGAAGGAGACGTTGAGGAGCTCCCCGCCGAAGCCCACAAGTAGAACCGCCGGGAAGAGCGCCACCACGGTGGGAAAGCCAACGAGGAGTAGAGCCCCACTCTGGAGGAGCATCCCGGCTATAAGCGGTCTTTCCAATCCCGCTCTTTTT
>WAKU01000100.1 GCA_015523195.1 Thermococcus sp. | reverse complement strand
GGATTCTGCTAAGTCGATTCCGGCTATTCTAAAGAGCTTTTTAAGGTATGTGACGTTTTTGCGATAGTAGGATACCAAGTACTCCCTTCTGATGATTGCAAGATAATCTTTCAGGTCTTTCATCGTGAAGACGTACTTCCCTTGGTGTTCCTTGGCAGCCTCTTTCAGGAACATGTTGATTAGGTATTCAACGCTCCTTTTGTGTGCGTGGCTGGCCCCCTTTGCCTCAAACTCAAGAAACAGTCGGTCTATGTCTTCCTCAGTGATTACTTAATAGTGGTTTGGATCCTGAACCTGAAGGAGCCTTTTGTAGTACTCTTGCTTACCACTGTTGTGAAAAACGTGTCCAATCGCTGGAAATGCTGATTGGGGCATTGTTAAGGCTTCTTCAGAAATAAGCTCTATATAGTCTTTATTTGGTAAATAAAGCTTTTCCGAGTAGTTTTGGATCCCGCGACCCGGGTTCGAATCCCGGCGGGGCTACCATAGTACTTTTGCGGGCGAAAAGAGGGGAAGGCCTTAACACCAGTCGGGAACCCACCCTAAGAGTCTTGATTTGGCCTTTTCTAACGCATCTCGTTCCACTCGGGGTTTCCGTACTTCTCCTCAACCAGTTTTTCGGCCAGCTCAAGCTCGTAGTCCGTCAGTCCCCCTTCCTCCATCGGGAACGCGTTGGAGAAGCTGTCTTTGAGAAGCCCGTAGACCTCCCAGCGGCCGAGCTTTATCCCCTCGCGCTCCAGCGTTGTGACGCGCTCCCATATTGAGGAGACACCCTTGTCTCTCAGCTTCTCCTTCGAGGCTTTCAGAACCTTTCCAAGAACCTCCACGCGCGTGGAGTACATGAAGGTTCCGTGCTGTAAAATCACGCCCTTCCTCCTCGTCTGGGCCGAGCCGCTGATCTTCTTTCCGTTTACTGTGATGTCGTTCAAGCCGGAAAAGGCAGCGTCGAGTCCGAGTTCCTTTAAGGCATCTACGATTGGGCCGGCTAAGTAGCGGTAGCTCGTCTCAACGTTCCTCAGGGCTGGATGGAAGTCCTCGCCGATGACTACAGAGTAGGTTATCTCTCCGAACTCGTCGTGGAAGACGCTCCCACCGCCCGTAATCCTCCTCACCACGGGGATGCGAAGTTTTTTCGCCTCCTCCAAATTCACGTCGTGGAAGACGCTCTGGAAGCGCCCTATCGTTACTGAACTTGGCGAGAAGGCGTATAAACGGACAGTGTCGGGGGCTTTCCCCTCAATCCTCGCACGCATTACCGCCTCGTCTATTGCCATCTGGACCTCCGGCCTTGCAACTATTAGGGGGACGAACCTCATGCCACCACCTCACATGTGCTCCCTGATCCAGAGGGGTATCAGGCCGACCTTCGGGAAGACCATAACCGCCTTGGCGTCGACGGCGTATGCCGGCACGCATGGGACACCTCCGTATGGGGTTGGGTAGAGGCGGTATTCGCTCCAGTCCGGGACTGGGTTGTTGTCGCCCCACGTCACGAAGCATTTCTCCACCTTTCCCCCGAGGTCAACGGTCTCGACGGCGTGAACCCTGTGGATTATCGGGTAGGGGTACATGGGAGCGTTGTAGACTATGACGTCCCCAACGTGTATCTCATTGGGGTTAACCCCCCGGAGTAGCACCACGTCCCCCCTGTAAAAGACCGGCTCCATGGAGCCGCTTATAACTATCACGAGGGGTGAACTGGTGTGCATCGCCCACTTGAGCCCGTACTCAAAGCCAAAGACGATGAGTAGGGATATCAGAAGCCACGCGGCTTCCTTCTTCCACCCGCCCATTTCAGCACCTCCATCAGCGTGTGTATCCTCGCCCCTATGGCACCGATCGCAGTGCAGGTTTCGAGGCTCACTCCCCTTCCGGTGATGTCCATATGATGGGCGGCAGCCTTAAACGTTTCCTTCGGGAGACCGTGCCGGCCCAGGCCAACGAGGAGGATGAAGCTCTCCCCAGCAAGGGCCCTTTTTGCAAGCTCGGCCGGGGTTATGGCCTTTTCATCGGCGGGCTTTCTCGTCGTCGCTACAACCGTGCCGAACTGGGGAGGAAAGCCCCGGGACGGGAATTGGAGGATGTGAAGGCGGCCGGCCTCTGCCAGCTCCCGCAGGTACCTGCCGCCATCTCCTATCGTCGTACGCTCCCCGACCTCTAATGCAACCTCCTCTGGCTTCCCCTCAATAGGAAAGCCAACGAGGGCTAAGTGGAAGCCGAATGCATAGGCCACCGGGCCGGCCCGCGCTATGGCCCTCAGGTGGGCCTCGTGCAACCTTTTGGGGTCGTATGTGTTGTAGAGGGCCAGGGTGAGCATGCTAAAACCTCCTCCCCGGGAACCTTATAAGGACTTCGGTGTATACGAAGACCGGCGAAGGAGATGGCGGGGGTTGATGATGTTAGGGTTCTCGCCGCGAGAGGGCTCTTTGAAGACGCCATAGACCTCGCGGCCCAGATAGAAGAACCCTCGGACCGGGTAGACGCGCTCATAGAGGTCGCCCTCCGCGCCGCCGGGAGCAGGGACGACCTCATGCAGAGGATAATGGGGCTAATCGAGAAGAGCCTGAAGAAGATAAAGGAGCCCTATGAGAGGGCCTATGTTCTTTCGAGGCTCGGTCACCTTTACAGCAGGATAGGCAACGGTGAAGAAGCCTCAGAGCTCTTCGACGAGGCCGCGGACAGCATAGCTAAGATAAGGGACGTAAGGGAGAAGACGCTCGCCCTGGCCCTAATGGCCTACCACCTCACCACAGCTGGCTTTATCGAGGACGGCCTCGCGGCCTTTGAGGAGGCCTTCAACCTCGCGGTCTCCGCCAACACGGACTACCGGCGGAAGCTCGACCTGATAATAGAGGTCGCCAACTTCATAGAGGCCGCCGGGGACGCGCTGAGCTCGGGGGACGCACTGAGGTTCTACGAGATGGCCTACGACATTTTCGACAAGCTCTACGTGAGCCAGAAGGCGGCGGAGGTCGAGAAGAAGATGGACGTGGCAAGGACTGTCTCTGACTTCGGCTCCCCAGATGTGAGGAAGGCGCTGCTGGAGGGGAGGTACATGTATGCCCTCAAGAGCCTCCAGAAGAGGCTCAAAGACCCCCAGGATAGGTTCATCGCCATGCTCGAAGTCGCTCACTGGCTCAAGAAGGTTGGCGCACCGGAGTACTTCGACGTGATGGACGGGGCGTTCAAACTGCTCGAGGGCATCGGCCTGTCCCAGACCAACGTCCAAAAGGCCGCGGCCATACTGACGGAGATGGGCTCCCCGGAGAGGGCCTTAAGCTTCGCGCTCGAAATCAAGGATCCGGAGAAAAGGGACGAAGCGCTCGCCGCGGTTGCACTCAAGCTGGCGGAGGGCAGGGACTTCATCTACGCGAGGGAGGTGGCCGGGAAGGTCGGGGATTCAATGCTCAGGGCAAGGCTCCTGCAGGAGATAGGGAGGATTGAGGAGAGGGAGAGGTGGGAAGCATGATGGGAGTTTTCGACGCCCACTCCGATCTCCCGACGCTGATATGGAAGAGGGAGGGTGCCCTAAGGGAGGGGGCCGGCAAGTTCTTCGGGGACTGGGTCTCGGCCAGGGTGATGGCGATCTGGACGCCGCCGGATAAGAGATCGAGGGCGCTGGGGTACGGCATAGAGGTCGTTAACCGCTTGAGGAAGGAGGTCAGCAGGGCTGAGGGCTTTGAGATAGTCACGAGCGTTGGGGGGATGGACGAGGTTCTGAGAAACGGTGGAAAGGCCCTCTGGATAGGCATGGAGGGAGGGGAACCCCTGGAAAGCCTGGACGTCCTGGAGGTCTTTTACTCGCTCGGCCTGAGGGTCTTAACTCTGACGTGGAGCCTGAGGAACATGATCGGGGACGGCGTCTTTGAGAGGACCAACGGGGGGCTGACCAACTTCGGGGTCGAGGTTGTCGGGAAGGCCGAGGAGCTTGGGATACTGCTCGACCTGAGCCACATAAACGAGGCCGGCTTCTGGGACGCCCTTGAGGTAACTGCGTTTCCGGTTATAGCGTCCCATTCAAACGCAAGGGCCCTCTGCGACCATCCGAGGAACCTTACGGATGAGCAGATAAAGGCGATAGCCGAGAGAGGCGGTGTCATCGGGGCGGTCGCGGTACCTGGCTTCGTGGACAGGGAAAGGCCGACCCTCGACAGGTACGTAGAACACATAGAGCACATGATAGACACCGCTGGCTACAGGCATGTTGGCTTCGGCTTCGACTTCATCTACTACCTCCCCGGCTGGAACGGAAAGTCCATCGAGGGGTTCGAGAACGAGTCCAGGATACCGGTCTTGCTCGAAAAGCTCGGCGAAAGGCTCAGCGAAAAGGAGATTAGGGCCGTGGCATTTGAAAACTTCAGACGGGTCTTTGAAAGGGTCATTGGGTAGGTTCTCCACCTCAGAAGGCCTCTGAGAACCCTTCAGATCGGAAGGCTTTCCCCCTTTACAAGGAGCCCTCGGTGGGTGAATTCGAGGGGAAAAACGGCGGTGTCGTGTTTGGTGCGCCTCATCTTCAGAATCTGTACCCCGCGGATCATTCTGCCGTTTCTCAGGAAGTAGTGGAGCATTATGACACCGCTCACGAGATAGTGTTCCTCGGTGTATCGGCTCATGTCGGTGAGCTCGGCTATGAGGTAGGACGTGACCCCAAGGTCCTCAAGTCCCCTTATGAAGCGTGCAAGCTCGGCCCTCTTCTCCGCTGGATTGCCCATGGGGAACTCTATCGCTGTTAGCGGGTCTATAACAAGTCTCGACAGCCCTTCTTCCGCTATCTCCCTCAGCCTGAAGAGAACACTCTTCCAGGTGGGAACGTGGCTGGACTCCCTCCACAGGATTGGCCCAAGGTCGAAGAGGCGGAGCTTTTTGGAGCCCACGTAGACCTGAACTGATGGGTCAAAACGGAGCATGTCCTTGACGACCTCGTTCGGATCCACCACGAGGGAGGCGTAGGCGACGGTCTCCCCTCTCCTCGCTCCCTGGAGGAGGAAGTGAAAGCCAAAGGTGGTCTTGCCGCTCCCCGGCGGTCCAACTATCAGGTAGGTCTTGCCGGGGATGAGGCCGCCTTCTATTATCTCATCGAGCCCCGGCACCCCTGTGGACACCCTCTCAAGGTCGCCGGCCTTCATTCCCACCACCGCGTACAATCCTAATTTTGAACAGCCCCGGTTTTAACATTTTTCCCGCGGAAAGCGTTTTATACGGGGTGCCGGAGGTGGAACCATGGAGGGGATCTACTTCATACTGCCGGGGGACGCCCTGAGGCTGTTGCTCTCAAGGGGAGGCATCAGGATAAACCTTGACCTAAGGAAGACCAACAGGACGTTCGAGGTGCTCCGCCGGGGAGACGCCTTTCTGTTCCCGGACGGGACGAGGGTGGAGAGGTCGGTTATCGAGAGGATAGCCAAGGATGAGTCTACGCTCTACTTCGTAAGGGGAGGGGCAGTTTACAAGGCCGCCATCGCCGGGAGGCACTACTACAAGCTCGTTCCCACCGTGCCCCCGACGATAGAGATAGACGGGATAAGGATGCACAGGACGAAGGGGACGAACCCCCTCAGAGACGCGAGGAGAAAGGTTGAAGCTGTAAAGCCTAGGGAAGGTGAGACCGTTCTCGACACCTGCACGGGCTTAGGCTACACTGCCATAGAGGCCTCTAAAAGGGGGGCCTACGTCATAACCGTGGAGAAGGACTCGAACGTCCTCGAACTGGCTAAGATCAACCCCTGGAGCCGGGAGCTCTTCACTGGCGGAAGGGTTCAGGTAGTCCATGGAGACGTCTTCGAGGTCGTTAGGAAGTTCAGGGAGGGGAGCTTTGACGCAGTGATCCACGACCCCCCGAGGTTCTCGCTGGCCGGTGAGCTCTACTCAGAGGAGTTTTACCGCGAGCTTTACAGGGTCTTAAGGCCCGGTGGGAGGCTTTTCCACTACGTGGGAAACCCCGGGGGCAGGTACAGGGGAAAAGACCTGCAGAAGGGCGTCATGGAGAGGCTTAGGAAAGCGGGCTTCGTCCGGGTAAAAAGGGTTAGGGAGGCCCTTGGGGTGGCGGCGAGAAAGCCCGAGAAAGGGAAATGATCAGATCCCCCCGACTTCCTCCATCTCCTCGAAGGCCTCAAGGTTCGTGTAGTAATCCATCAGGCGGCTCACTTCCTTCCTTAGCTGGAAGCTCTTGATCACCGCGATGGCGAAGCCTATCAGCGAAGGCCAGATGAGGAGGAGCAGGAGCTCAACGTCGCCCACGGGGATGGGCCTCGGCTGGGTGAAGCGGTTGAAGTTCCATATCATCAGCGCTATCATCAGCCAGGCCGTGGAGAAGTTGGTTAAGCCGCTGCCGCTCTCACCGAGCTTGAACCCCGGGATGACATCCTTTGTCAGCGGGGGGAAGAGGTTGCTGCCCATGAAGCCGAGCTGATCCTCGAAGACGTGGAGCCACTGCCCCAACATGGAGGCAACGGCGAGGTCAAGGGCGTGGGAATAGCCTATCAGCTTGAAGAAGGCGAAGACCACCGCCGCTATTATCAGGCCCATTGTCATTGAGTGACTGAAGCCGTGGTGCCACGGGAGGAACCTGTCCTTGACGACTTTCCTCCCCCTGAACTCGGACCTTCTGAAGGCTATCTCTGGACCTGAGAAAGAATCCACCCTCGTGGGTTTTGGATAGGTCTTGATGAATGGGACGCCGACCTTCGCCACCCCGTACCTCCTGTACTCCGGAACCTCGCCCCCTATGGAGACGCCGCCCGGGGTAACTATAGGCCCCATCTCAACGCGGACTTCCCTCTTTGGGGGGTCGAGGTGAACCCAGAAGCGCCTGTAAACGTCCCCCGGGAGGCGGATGTTGTGTATCTTAACTATCCTCTCGCCCTCCCTGTAGGCTTCCTCTATGGCCCTTGCTATGGTGTCGGCTATGCCCTGCGGGTGGGGTGCGTCGCTGACCACGAGCTCCAGCTTCCCCTCGTCGTCCACGTCTATGTAGCCGAAGACCAGCATCTCCTTCCCTTCCTCTATTTTGCCGAACTCCTCCTCAAAGAACCTGTAGTCGTCCCCGAAGGCCTCAACGGTTATCATGCCCGTTCCGTCGTCGAGGGTGAAGACCACGCTCTTGTACTCCTCGCTGACCGTCTCGACGGTGCCGTCTTCCTTCACAACGCTGTAGCTCAGCACGCCGGAGCCCTTCGTGAGCACCTCCCTTACGATCCCCCTGAGGGCGAAGAACTGGTACCTGTTGGCCTCGCTGAGCTCGCCGATCTTCACGATCTTGGGCGCGTAGTGCTTCTTCTCGTCCCATGGGGCCGGGTCTATCTCGTAGTCCCTCCTGGAGAGGAACTTGCCGAACTTGAAGTCCATGAAGTCCGGGAAGTAGGCTGCTGCAGCCGCTATGACCGGGATCAGGATGCCCATCCTGAGGTCGGCCACGAGGGATGGGAAGAAGGTAACCGCGGCGAGGCCCGAGATGTAGTGCGTGAAGCCCCTCATTTTCATCACCCCAGTCCGAGCAGGTGCATGAAGGTTCCCGTGTGCCCTGTCATGCTGATGAGCACCGGGAGTATCAGTCCGCCGAGGCAGTAGCTCCTCCTCGTGTTGAAGGCCGCTGCCATGAGGCCTATGGCCGCTGAGACGAAGAGAACAAGAACCCCCATCGGCCCCGTCAGGACGTAGGATATCCCTATCAGGAGGACCGCCACGATGTAGGAGAGCCTCTTGATGTGCACCACCCTGAAGGTTTTGGCAATGCCCTTGGAGAGGTAGTAGGCGAAGAGGAAGCTTATGCCAGCGCTGAGGAGTATGACCCCGATCGCGGCGAGGTACTCGGAGTAGCTCTTCGGGGTGTAGACTGAGCTTACGAGCCAGGCTGCCGCACCCCTCGTGAGGCGCAGATCGGGCAGGAAGAGCAGAGTAAAGGCCCCGACGTAGTAGATGACCCTGTTGACACCCTGACTTATTATGAAGGCGTCGTCGCCCCTCTGGCTCGTCATGTGGCCCGCTATTAATGCCCCCATTCCGCCGGTGATTATGGGGTAGATCGCCGCTATCGTTCCCCCGAGGGCCCCGCCGAAGCTCGCCTTCGCTATGTTGTAGTGGCTGCTCTCG
>WAKU01000099.1 GCA_015523195.1 Thermococcus sp. | reverse complement strand
GCCGGGCTCATCGGCCTCGACTTGAACTCCGGGTGGAACTGGGTCGCTATGAAGTAGCTGTGGCCCGGCAACTCAAGTATCTCCATCCTTCTCTCGTCGTCGCCGGCGATACCGCTGAAGACCAGCCCCGCTTTCTCGAACCTCTCGATGTAGTCTGGATTCACCTCCCAGCGGTGCCTGTGCCTCTCGTATATCAGCTCCCTTCCGTAGAGCCTGTGAGCTAAGGTGCCCGGTTTCACCTTAACGGGGTAAGCCCCGAGGCGCATCGTTCCGCCGAGCCTGTCCAAACCCCGTTGCTCGGGCATCAGGTCAACGACGGGATGCGGCGTTCCCGGCTCTATCTCGGTCGAGTGCGCCCCCTCAAGCCCGAGGACGTTCCTCGCGAACTCGACGACCGTCAGCTGGAAGCCGAAGCATATTCCGAGGAAGGGCACGTCGTTCTCTCTGGCGTAGCGTATGGCCTCTATCTTCCCCTCGCTTCCCCTCGCTCCAAAGCCCCCCGGAACTATGATGCCATCAACACCATCTAAAAGGGCGGTTCCTTCCCTCTCAACGTCCTCCGCCTCTATCCACCTTATCTTGACCTTGACGCCGTTGGCCACGCTGGAGTGCTTTAACGCTTCTTTTATGCTGAGGTAGGAGTCGGCTAACTTGACGTACTTTCCAACGATGGCTATCTCAACCTCATCGCTCAGGGACTTGTACTTCTCCACCATCTCACGCCAGGCATCGAGTTCCGGCTTCCTCTCGGGAAGACCGAGCCTCTTCGTGAGATAAGCGGGGAGCCCCTCCTTCTCAAGGAGGAGAGGAACCTCGTAGGTGTCTTCAACGTCGTAGGCGCTGACGACAGCTTCTTCCGGAACGTTCGTGAAGAGGCTTATCTTTTTCCTCGCCCCCTCCTCCAGCGGGTCCTCTGAGCGGGCCACTATCGCATCCGGCTGGATTCCGAGGGAGCGGAGCTCCTTAACGCTGTGCTGAGTCGGCTTGGTCTTCTGCTCGCCAACGACCTTCAGTTTGGGAACGTAGGTGACGTGGACGAAGGCGACGTTGTCCCTCCCCTCTTCGAGCTGCATCTGTCTCGCCGCCTCAAGGAAGGGCATGCTCTCGATATCTCCTACCGTTCCGCCTATCTCAACGACAACCACTTCATAGTCCCTCGCAATTCTCCTTATGCGCTCCTTTATCTCGTTGGTGATATGAGGGATAACCTGAACCGTTGCCCCGAGGTATTCTCCTCTCCTCTCCTTCTCGATGACGGCAGAATAGACCTTCCCGGTCGTTATGTTGTGGTCGAACGTCAGGTTCGTGTCGAGGAAGCGCTCGTAGTTTCCCAAATCCAGGTCAACCTCACCGCCGTCGTCGAGGACGAAGACTTCCCCGTGCTGATAGGGGTTCATCGTCCCCGCGTCGTAGTTGAGGTAGGGGTCGATCTTGATGTTGGCAGTTCTAAATCCGCGTGCCTTCATGAGCATCCCGAGGGAAGCGCTCGTTATGCCCTTCCCGAGCCCGCTGACGACGCCGCCCGTGACGAAGATGAACTTTCCCATGGCAAAACCTCCATAGGCTATGTCGTCTCTTGATTGTTAGGTGCTTAAAAACTTTGAGCCGCATCCGGTGGTGGGCAAGCAATGGGCAAAGGTGAATCGGCCGTCCAAAAAGTATTGGGCGCCTTTAGTTATGGCCCTTTCGTGACCTCAACGCCCTCCCCTCCGTCCTCCCCTAACTCCCTTATCTCGTAGACCTTGAGGGGAACCCTCTTCAGGGCCTTGCCGACGACGGCCTTCGCTATCCTCTCCGCGTGCTCAACGCTCTGGGCGTTGAAGACCTTTAGTGTGAGGTACATCCCGACCAAACCGACCGACCCTATGACGAAGGCGCTCTCGAAGTGAGCCCCGCAGACGGGGCACTGGGAGTAGCCGATCTCAACCCGAACGAAGTCGAGGTTCTCCTTGTTCAGCGCCTTCGTTACCTTGCTCACGGCAACGTTTATGGCGTCCTCCCGCGTCTCAACATCCCTGACTATAATCGGAGTCTCCAAAACGACGACGTAGTCCCCCATGTCCCTCACCTCATCCGAAGGCGAAGAGCCTCTCGTCTTCCCCCCTAAAGACGCCAAGGCGAACGCCGGCGTCGATGAAACCGTGGGCATAGTTCAAGGCGGCGAAGGCCGTAACGTAATCCCCCTTCTCGTAGTAGTACTTAGCGTCTTCGAAATAGCTCCTCGCCATCTCCAAAAAGTCCCTCGCCACCTCCATCAGGAGGCTCTTCTCGTGAACCGCCACCTCAAGGGTCTCAAGGGCTTTTCCGGTCACGGCAAAATACTTCTTCAGCTTCTCCTCACTGATCTCCCTGCCCACCGGTCTCGCCTCGGTGATGGTTGAGTCCCGGTTTTATAAACCTTGCCTCGACACAGTTAAATACCCAACGAACAATCATCCATGGGGGAGCCATGATAAGGGCCGTGTTTTTCGACCTGGACGATACCCTGATAGACACGAGCAAGCTCGCCGAGAACGCCAGGAAGAACGCCATAGAGAACATGATAAGGCACGGTCTCCCGGTTGACTTCGGGATAGCCTACCACGAGCTCCTTGAACTCATAAACGAGTACGGGAGCAACTTTCCCCACCACTTCGACTACCTGCTGAGGCGCCTCGACCTCCCATACGAGCCAAAATGGGTGGCAGCGGGCGTTATAGGCTACCACAACACAAAAATAGCCTACCTGAAGACGGTCAAAGGCGTCAGAAGGACTCTCCTGCGGCTCAAAGAGATGGGGCTCCAGCTCGGCGTCATCACCGACGGCGACCCGGTTAAGCAGTGGGAGAAGATCCTCAGAACGGGGATAGACGACTACTTCGAGGCGGTTCTCATATCTGACTCCGTGGGCGTTAAGAAGCCCCACAGGAAGATATTTGAAAAGGCCCTTGAGATGTTCGATCTGAAACCCCACGAGGCCGCGGTTGTGGGGGACAGGCTTTACTCAGACGTCTACGGCGCGAAGAGGGTCGGCATGACGGCCATCTGGTTCAAGTACGGCAAGTACGCCAACAGGGAGCTGGACTACTTGGAGTACGCCGACTTCACGGTGAGGGACCTTGAGGATGTCGTTGAGATAATCCGGGGGCTCAACAGTGAGGAGGGTTCAGATAAGGAAGTTCCTGCTCATTGACGGCTCCTACAAGGCGAGGATTCTGAGGGGAGAGAAGACCAGCACAATACGCTACGGGGACTACGAGGCCAGGCCGGGAAGTGATGTCTACCTCGTCGTGACGCCGAGCGACACGGCAGTTGCGAAGCTCAGGATAACCGGTGTTGAAAAGAAGAAGGTTAGGGAGCTCACGAACGAGGATGCGAGGCTCGACGGCTTTTCAAACGTTAAGGAGCTGCTCAGGGAGCTTTCGAAGATATACGGGGAGCTCTACGGGGACGACGAAGTTACGGTCATAAGCTTTGAGGTTATAAAACGCTTTGAGGAGGGGATACCGCTCAAGTGGCTCAAGGCCCTCAACTACCGCGAACCGGCCGAGATAGCGCGCCTCTATTTGGAAAACAAGGAAAAACTCAACCTCAACCGCGAGACGGACTTCATAATGCGGCGCGTTTACAACGAGGGGCTTGGGAAAGCCGTGAGAACCTTCGGGCCAAGGAGGGTTCAGAACGCACTTCTCAAGGCTTACCACGCGCTCTACACCGAGGGGCTGATTTAGAAAAGCTTTTAATCTACCCCTCGTTTTAAGCCCCATGAAACAAAGGAAGAGAATTTTTTGGGCTCTCACGGGTTTCCTCGCGCTCCTGCTCACGGCGCAGGTGCTCAACCTCCTCGCCGGCATCAATGAGTCGGTCGATTCAAGCCTGCCCAACGGCGGCCTTTTCACCTCCCTTCTCACGGCTACTGCCGGGATTGTGACGGTTCTCTATTTGGGGGCCTTCTTCCTCCTCGACGTTATGAAAAGCGGAAGGCTCAGCAGGTTCACCCTCGACCTCACAGTTGCCTTCGTTCTCTCGACGCTAATCGTTGCCCTCCTCAAGGCCCTGACGGACTTTCCGAGACCGGGGGAAGTTCCAGTCGGCTGGAGCTTTTTTGAGCGCGTTGAAAATGTGAGCTACTTCTCCTTTCCCTCCGGTCACACCGCAAGGGCGTCGCTCTTCGCCTACTTCCTCTCAAAACGCTGGAAAAAGCTCTGGCCCCTCTGGTGGAGCTGGGCCTCTGCCATAGCCCTGACGAGGCTCCTCCTCCACGTCCACTGGTTCAGCGACGTTCTCTTCGCCCTTCTCCTCGGGCCGTGGGTCGGTTTGCTGGTCGAGCTCACCGAGGGGCTGTGGCTCCCGGGGTACAGGAGAACCATCAGGAGATTGGGACTGGGGGTGCTGGACGTTGAATGAGTTCCTTCAGATCTTCCTTCTCTCCCTCATTCCAACCTTTGAGGGGCGCTACGCGATAGTCTACGGGATAGGGAGGGGCTACTCCCTCTGGGGGACGCTCTTGGCGGCTTCCCTCGGTGTTCTCCTGCTCTCCCTCACTCTCCCCCCGCTGCTCCCCTACATAGACAGGCTGATGCTCTGGCTCGAAGGCACTTCCTTAGGAAAGGTAGCCCGGCTCTACCTAACCTACGTTGAGAGGGTGAGGAGAAAAGCGCACCCCTACGTCGAGAAGTGGGGCTTCTGGGGCCTCTTGATATTCGTCGCGGTACCGCTTCCGGGGACGGGGGTGTGGACGGGCTCCCTCGCGGCATACCTCCTCGGGATAGAGAAGAGGCAGGGTATCGCGGCCTTACTCCTCGGCGGGCTGCTGAGCATGGCCATAACACTCGGACCGGCGCTCGGCCTGAGAATGTGAAAAAAGAAGGGATCAGGCCGAGTCGTAGTATATCACGTAGGTGTCATCATCGTCGTATATCTCCTGCGGGGCGACGCCCCAGAGGTACTTCCAGCTGAAGCCTGGGTGAGCGTCAATGTCAGGCCCTCCAGCGGCCATGTAGGAGGCCCAGACGAGCTCTGAGCAGTAGTACTTGTCCCCGTAGACGTGCTTGGTCCACCACTCCCAGTCGTACGGCTTCCCGAG